>PNKC01000011.1 GCA_013822275.1 Anaerolinea sp.
GTCCGGTCTAATCAGCTTTGTGCAGCTTCGTGCCTTAGCGCCTTTGTGTCCTCAGGAAGCGACAACGGAAAGCGGCGCGGCAAGCCCGTGGATGTGGCTGGCGTCGTTGAAGCCGAGCAGGGTTAGCCGGCCGCTCTTCGAGATCTGCATCCGCGTGAGCGAGGTGTTCTCCACCGCGAACGACCAGGACGACTCGATTGGCATGTGCAGCAGTTCGGCGAGCATGGCCGCGATTGCGTTGCCGTGGGAAACGACCAGCACCGTTTGACCCACGTGCGCGGCGGCAATGCGCCGGATGGCGGCCGCTGTCCGCTGGCGAATCTGGGCGACCGTTTCGCCGCCTGGCGCCGGGGCCCTGCAGAGGAAGAAGTCGCGCATCAAGTCCCGGTGCGTCTCGCGCAGGCACTCGCCGGAAAGCCCTTCCCATTCGCCGTAGTGCATTTCGCGCAGGTCGGGGTCCAGCGCCACCGGCAGAGCGCCGGCCTCCTCAAGGGCGTGCTCGGCGGTCTTGCGCGCGCGGGAGAGGTCGCTGGCGTAAGCGGCGTGGATGTGTTGGCCCTTGAGCCGCTGGCCGAGCGCGCGCGCCTGGGCTACGCCGAGCGGCGTCAGGTCGGTCTCGGAGTGGCCGCAGAACAGCTGGTTGATGTTGCCGTAGGTCTGGCCATGGCGGACGAGGAGGACGGAGGTGGTCATGTTCCCAGTGTAGCCGCCAGCGTCGTACGGTTCGAAGCTGCACGAACCCTTGCTTGCCTTCGTGTCCCCACAGTAGCGACGCCCTCTGAGGGACACAAAGGGCGTCGTCTTGTGTTGAGGACACAAAGGCAGCAAGGCTCGAAGCTGCACGAAGCCTGACTGAGGGCGGCCGGTTCAAGAAGAAGAGAACCTTCGTGGCGCTTTGTGGTTTCGGGGCTTCGTGTCCCCCAAAAGGCGTCGTCTTGTGTTGAGGACACAAAGGCAGCAAGGCTCGAAGCTGCACGAAGCCTGACTGAGGGCGGCCGGTTCAAGAAGAAGAAAAACCTTTGTGGCGCTTTGTGCTTTCGGGGCTTCGTGTCCTCAACAACAAACGAAGGGCCGTCACCCCCGTGTTTGGGCGCCAGACCACGCAGAGCATGGACCTCTTCCTGCAGCGCTACCTGCCGGACGAGGCGAGGAAGGCAGCCGCAGCCGCGGCGGCCGGGGCCCGTTAACCCCGCCGTCGCCAACGTTTTACGGACGTTTTACGCAGGAATGGCAACATCGGGGCCATTCCGGGCGTTTCTCTTGGTGCGCGTACATAAGCCGGTTGTTAGGGTATTCACTCAGGGCGTCAACGCCCAACGCGCAATACGTCGCGCCGGAGGAAACAATGAGCTGGATCACTCGCAAATCGTTCGGCCTGGTGCTGGCCGTGAGCCTCGCCTTCGCGGCCATCCTCGGCGGCTCGCTGGGGATCGCCGTCGCGAAGCACTCCTCAACCGTCACAGGGCAATGTCCAGGCGGTTCGCCGGGCTGCAACATCAACTTCGTGGGGGCCATTGGCAGCGGCGACGTTTCGCCAGCGAACTTTACGAAGTGCCTCCCCGCCGGTTCGTGGGAAGCCATCTACATCTGGGACGGTCCCAACCAGGAGTGGCAGCACTTCTTTAGCCCCTCCACCCCGGCCTACGTGAACTCGCCCAGCGCCGGGGGCATCAGCACCATCCCGCGCTTTTCCGGCGTTGTCCTCATCATGAAGCTCGGCCAGCCGTCGCAGAACGTGACGCTGCTTGACGCAAACAGCGAGAGCTGCAACTAACGCTCTTGCCCTCGTTCTCCTGCTGAAAGCCCCTCGCCTGGCCGCGAGGGGTTTTCTGTTTGCCGGGACGATGCTGCTGGCCGCCCGCGCCGTAGTGGACTAAATCGTGTTGGTTCAGTACAGTGGCGGCATGACTACCGTCAACGTCCACGCCGCCAAGACGCACTTCTCCAGGCTGCTCGAGGCCGTTGAACGCGGCGAAGAAGTGATCATCGCCCGCCGGGGGAAGCCGGTCGCGAAGCTTGTCTCGTGCGAAGGCGAGGTGCGAAAGGTGCGCCTGGGCGGCTCCGCTGGTGAAGTCGTAATCCATCCGGAGTTCTACGATGAGATGACCGAGGAGGAACTCGAGGACTGGTACGGCAAGGATGAGGCCGAGGAGCCGCTCGTTTGAGAGTCCTCCTCGACACCAACGCCTTTCTCTGGGCGGCCAGCCAGCCATCGCGACTTTCAGGGCCAGCACGCGCCGCGATCGAGGAGAGCGCGAACCAGCGCTTCCTGAGCCCGGTGACACCGTGGGAGTTGGGGATCAAACTCAACTCTGGGAAACTTCACCTTGTCGGCGACCTTCCCGCCTTCATCGCAAAGCACCTTCACGAGATGCTGCTCACCGAGCTGCCCATCCGGATGGAACACGCCATCGCCACTACCGCGCTCCCACCCATCCACCGCGACCCCTTCGACCGGATGCTCGTCGCCCAGGCGATCGTTGAACGCGTGCCGATCGTGACCAGCGACAGCCACCTCGCGCGCTACGGCGTGGAGGTCATCTGGTAGCCTCGCGCCATTCGGCTAAAGGTCGAGCGCGCGCCGCAGAATGGAGTCGACTGCCGCGAGGTCTCGCTCCGACAGGCGCCCGATGGTGTGGACAACTCGGGCAGGGTCGATCGTCGCGATGACAGGCTTCAGCGCACTCGGAAACAGCAGCCCGGCGGCGAGCCAATCCTCAAGCTGAAGATCGAACGGACCCGGCCTGTTGACCCGGGAGGTGATCGCCGCCAGCAGAAGGTCAGGAAGAGCGGCGCCGTATTCGGCCGAGCTGATGACTACCGCAGGGCGTACTTTCGTTGCTGAGAGGTCGCTGAACGGGAAGGGGACGAGGATCACGTCACCGCGGCTCGATGGCATAGAGCTCCCGCCAGTCGTCGTAGCGGGCGTCGTCGGGATTGTCCCACACCCGCTCGAGTGCGTCGGCCGAGGCGAACGACCAGTCCCGCCGATCGTCCAGCGTCCCGGTCAGGAGAAGCTCCAGCGCCTCCTGGACAATCTCGTCCTCGGCCACGTGACGGGCCGCGGCCAGGGCTCGCAACCGTTCGTACTGCGCGGGGGTAAGCTGGTAGCGGCGCGTGATGAATGCGTCGTTCACAGGACGAGTATAGCGCGGCTCGTGCCTCATCCCTCATTCCTCATTCCTCATTCCTCATTCCTCATTCCTCATTCCTTCTACAATAGATACTCACCCCGCCCTGGAGGCTCGAATGCCCGT
Source organism: Anaerolinea sp. (assembly GCA_013822275.1). Classification (GTDB taxonomy): domain Bacteria; phylum Chloroflexota; class Dehalococcoidia; order Tepidiformales; family Tepidiformaceae; genus PNKC01. The sequence goes on from PNKC01000011.1 coordinate 3,258, forward strand.
CGCCATACGGCTCCGCCGCGAGCACGTTGACGCCATGATCGCCCACGCCCTGGAGGATGCCCCCCAGGAGTGCTGCGGTGTCCTTGCGACGAAGGACGGCGTGGTCGATTCCGTAAACCGCGCCCGCAACGTCGAAGCAAGTCCCTACCGCTTCAAGATCGACCCGCTGGAGTACGCAAAGCTCGAGCGCGGCCTCGACGAGGCGGGAGCGACGCCGGCTGGCTTCTACCACTCGCACACGGGCAGCGACCCTATCCCCAGCCCGACCGACATCCGCATGATGGCCACGTTCTTCGGCCCGCCCTTCGTCCACTTCGTCATCGGCGTGAAGGACCGCGAGAAGCCGGAGGTACGCTGCTGGTACATCCAGGACGGCGACAAGGCCGAGCAGCAGTTCGAGATCATCGAATGAGCGGGGCGGTGCTCAGCCGCGTCTATCGCGCGCCTGCGCTTGAGCTGCGAGGGCGCAGCTTCACCTGGGGGGCCCGCACCTATCTCATGGCGATCATCAACGAGACGCCGGACTCCTTCAGCGGGGACGGCCTGGGAAGCGATGTTGAAGCCGCGGTTGCCCTCGCCAGGCGCTTCGAGTCCGAAGGCGCCGACATCCTCGACGTTGGCGGCGAATCCTCGCGGCCCGGCGCCACGCCTCTCGCCGTCGAACAGGAGATTGAGCGCGTGGTGCCCCCAATCGCCGCGATCCGCGCCGCTACGACCCTGCCGATCTCCGTCGACACCTGCCACGCCGCCGTCGCCGAAGCCGCCATCGAAGCCGGCGCCAACATGGTCAACGACATCTGGGGCCTCCGCCACGACCCGGAGATGGCAAGCGTCATCGCCCGCCACGGCGCGGCCCTGGTGGCGATGCACAACCAGCGCGGGCGCCCTTTTCGCGACGTCGCTGGAGACATCCGCGAGGGCTGGCAGGCGACCCTCCATCTCGCCCACCGGGCAGGCATCGACCCCGTCCGCGTCATCCTGGACCCCGGCTTCGGCTTCGGCTGGACACCTGAACAGAACCTGGAGATGTTGCGGCGCCTCCCCGAGCTTTGGGACATGGAGATGCCCCTGCTGGCGGGGACCTCCCGAAAGTCCACGCTCGGCCTGGTGATCGACGCGCCGGTGGAGGATCGGCTGGAGGCCACAGCCTCAAGCGTCGCGCTTAGCATCGCCGGAGGCGCCGACATCGTCCGCGTGCACGACGTCCGCGCGATGTGCCGGGTCGCGAAGGTGGCGGACGCCGTCTGCCGGGCGAACTGGCGGGCGCCGTGACGAAGGCCGTCCTCGCCCTCGGGTCGAACCTTGGCGACCGCCTTGCGAACCTTCGCGCCGCGGTGTCTATGCTTGAAGAGGCGGGCCTTGAAGTCATCGCGAAGTCGGAGGTCTGGGAAACCGCGCCCGTCCCCGCGGACCAGCCGCCGTACCTGAACGCCGCCGTCGTTGCCGAGACCGGGCTGGAGCCGCTGGACCTGCTGCGCGAACTGAAGCGCATCGAACATGACCTCGGCCGGCGAGAGGGCACCCGTTGGGGGCCACGCCCAATCGACCTCGATATCCTCTTCTACGGCGACCTGGCTTTGAACAGCGAGACGCTCACCATCCCCCACCCGCGCATCGCCGAACGCGCCTTCGTCCTCGCCCCCCTCACGGACATCATCGATGAGCCGCTCCCGGTCCTCGGAAAGACGGCGGCGGAGCTGCTGGAGGCCGTTGGCCTGGAAGGGGCATGGCGCACGCGGGAGCGGCTGTAGGGCGGGGTTGCAGGCCGGAGTCGCGCCCCTCAGCGGGCGCGGGCAACGCACTCAAGCTTCCGCGTCAGCGCCCGCAACACCATCGTCGTACCACGCCCAAACCCATGGCCACTCCTCCCTCCGCTCGACAAGCTTCGCTACGGCCGGGTTATCAACGATGTACTGGACCGTCCGGGCGAAGTCGGCCTCGTCCCGGAGCGTCCTGTCCCACATGCCAGGCTGCCACAACGGACTCCGGTGGCCCGCGTCCCGCGCCAGCTTTGTTGTCCACGACTTCCAGGCGTTGAGAAACTGAATGATGTCTTGCCCATCCGGGCGGAGCAGCAGGTGAAGGTGGTCTGGCATGAGACAGGCGGCGAAGAGTTCAACGCGCCCGGCAGCTCGCTGTTGCATCGCGCCCGACCAGATCTGGTCGCCAACCCCGTTGGGCCACTTCGGGATCTCGGGATGGGCTGCGATGGTCAGATGGAAGCGCAGATGGCGCTGCTGGTAGTGTTCGCGCGGGCGGCGGATTCGAGCGGGCCACTGGACCATGCGGGAGTGTAGTTTGGGATGTGGCCAATTACCAACCCGCCCCTGGCATTCGTGCGTTGCCCGCGCCCGCTGAGGGGCGCGACTCCGGCATCGCGGCTCTTCTTCGCACCTAAACCCAGGGGTGGTCGTCGAACTTTTCGCCGCCGGTGAGGTGGATGGCCGCTGCCCACGCCGCCAGCACGCCTGCCACCGCCAAAACTGGCGCGACCGAGGCCGCCGCCAGCCAGCCGGCCTTCTGGATGCTGCTGAAGGCCGCCAGGAGCGCCGCCACCGCCAGCGCCATCAGGGCGACCCCGTGGATCAGCATCTGCCGTTCCGGGATGAGCCGGCGCGGCTCAGTGGGCGCCGGTCCGTGCGGAATGCCGTGGTGCGCGCCGCCTTCGCCGGGGCCATGGTCGTGCCCGTGGCCTTCGTGACCACCCTCATCATGGCCGTCGTGCCCGTCCACTAGCCGCGCTGCTCCTTCGGGAGCATGTTCGGGATACGGTCCGTGATCGGGTAGGTTTCGTTGCAGGCGTCACAGCGGAGGCTGCCGCTGATGATTTCACCGTCCTGCTCTTCATCCACGGTCAGCGCGAGGTCGCCCTTGCAGAGAGGGCAGACGAGGATCTCCATCAATTGCGCATGCATGTGGTCATCCTACCAGTCCTTCGCCCAGCGGGAAGGTTGAGCCTTGGCCCGCGGTGTGGAACGGTGCGCAGGATGCACCATCGAACGCCGCGGCGCGCATGAACTGGCTCGATATCGTCCTCCTCGGGACGATCGCCTTCGTCACCTGGCGGGCCTTTGCCAACGGCTTCATCCGCGAACTGGTCGGCCTGAGCGCCGCCTTCCTCGCCATCCCCATCGCCGGCATCTTCTACGACGACATGTACCCGAAGGTCCACCCGATCGTGGACAATGACACCCTGGCCTCGCTCGTCTCGTTCCTCGCGATCCTCATCGGCGTGATCATCGGCGGGCAGGTCATCGGCCACCTCCTCAAGCGGACGGTCGCGATGCTGAACCTTGGGGCGGCGGACCGGCTCGCCGGAGGCCTTTTCGGGTTCGCGAAGATCGTCCTCATCGCCCAGGTCATCCTCATTGCCCTGGTGGTCTTTCCCAGGCCGGACCTGCAGGGCGCCATCGACGACTCCGAGGTGGCCACGATCCTCCTGGATGCCGCGCCGGCGGTCCTCGCCTTCCTCCCGGGCAACTTCGACCAGCGCCTTGACGCGTTTCTGGACGGTGTGGCGGAGGTAACGGGCCCCGGCAACCAGGCAGCGCCGAAGGCGACGCCTGCGCCGTAGGGCGCGCGAGGAATGAGGAATGAGGGTTGAGAAAGGAGTTGCGCCCAATCCCGGAGCCGCGCCCGTGAGGGGAAGCGGCTGCCCCGGCTTCCACCAAGGCCAGGAGCTGTGTTGATTCTTGCGTTATCAGTCCTTCCCCGGAAGGATTCGGCGCGTGGGGGGAGGTTGGCGTTCCGGCCCTCATCCCCAGGGTGGCGGCGGCGCCCGAGCGTGTCAGCTCCAGGCGGACATCTCGCATGCTGGCGGGGCGAGACTCTGGTAGGCTCGCGGCCCTGGATCGGGCTGGGCCCGCTCCAGAATGGGGAGGCAGGTCATGAAGGAGTTTGAGGGACGCGTCGCCGTGGTCACTGGCGCCGCCAGCGGGATCGGGTTCGCCCTGGCCGAGCGGGCGGCGACCGAAGGGATGAAGGTGGTCCTCTGCGACATCGAGGCCGGCCCGCTTGAAGCGGCGGCGCAATCGCTGCGTCATCGGGGCTTCACGGTGAGCGCTCACCGGGTGGACGTTTCGAAGGAGGCCGAAGTCGAGGCGGCCGCGGCGGGGATATTCGCCGACTTTGGCGCCGTGCATCTGCTCTGCAACAACGCCGGCGTCCTCAACCGCGAGCGCCCCTCGTGGGACCACCCCGTGGCCGACTGGCAGTGGGTCTTTTCCGTGAACGTGATGGGCGTGGTGCATGGCGTCCGCGCCTTCGTCCCGCGCATGCTCGCCAGCGGCGAGGAGGGCCACATCGTGAACACGGCTTCCATGGCAGGCCTCCTGACCGGCGGCATGGGCACGGCCGTGTACGACGCCTCCAAACACGCCGTCCTCTCTCTCAGCGAGAGCCTCTACAAGGACCTGATCGTCCGCCAAACGAAGGTGAGCGCGTCCGTGCTCTGCCCGGGGGCGGTCACGACCCGGATCTTCGCCGCCGAGCGCAACCGGCCAGCGGATGCCGGGACGGCGGAACGCCACGCACTCGCGAGCCGCGGGGCGACCGCGTTCCCGGGCGATTCGTTCCCGCCTGAGGAGATGGCGGACCGGGTCTTCAGCGCCGTGAGGGAGAACCGCTTCTACATCCTTGGAGCGCAAGACGTGATGTACGAATGGACGAAGATGGGCCACGACCGGATGTGGGCGGGCCGCAACCCGGCGGTCCCACGCAAACTGCTGGCCGCGCGAGATTCCGGCAACGCGCCGGCGTAGAGCCGGGGGCGGATCACTTCAGGACCCACTCGCTGGAGTGAAGTGCCCGCCCGCCGCCGCTGAACTTCGCGATGTCTGCGGCGATGGCAGCCCGTCCTTCGTCCGAATCGTAGAAGCGCTCGCGAAGGTCAAGCGCCGTCCGGAAGTGGAGGATCGCCATGCCGTCCCAGTCCGGGGCGCCGGGTGTCAGCGCTTCGGCCACGACGTTGCGCGTGTAGCGCCACATGCCAACGTGGATCTTGAGGGCGAGGGGCGCATGCTGGCCGCCCCAATAGGCAGCGAACTGGTCGTGGCTCATCTCGGGGTGACGCAACGCGAGAAAGAACGACTTCACGCCCGGCGAACGCTCGCCGGCTGGCCAGGTCCGGCCGTAGTCCCGCTCGACCTTCTCGTCCACGCGGTAAACGTGGCATTCGCCAGTTAGCCCCGCGGGCTCGGCGAGCAGCGCGACCGGGTCGGTCGCGCCATCAGTCCAGAGTTCGACGACGGCATCGAAGGCAGGTTCACCGCCCGGACGGAGTCCGGCCTCCCCGGCTGGCACATCCACCAGGTTTGCGATGCACCGCTCCACGCCGGGCGCTGCGGCGACGTTCCGGGCGAACCCCAGGTACGCCGTCCCGAAGGCGGCGCGATCCATGCCTTCCGCCCGGCGGACGAGGGCAAGCACTTTCCCCATTTGGGCCCCCTCCCGCGCGGGATTCACATCCCGGCGGCGTGCAGTGTGCGCCATTCGCAGCGAGAAGTCAGCCAGCGCCTTCGGGGGAATCCAGCAGGTGGCTCCGGCGTTACACCAGGCCCACCGCGTCGGCTTCGAGGCCGAGCGCGGAGACGGTTTCACGCGTGGGGGCGCCGGTCTCCGGGTCCCAGCCCTGCTCGACGTAGTAGTCCGTGACGATCTTCTCAAGCTCTTCGTCCGTAAGGCCTTTGTGCTTCGGCAGATCTTCGTGGAAACGCTTTGGCAGGCGGTCATCGGCGCGCGTGAAGCCTTCGCGCATGTTGAACAGGCGCGCGAGCGTGAGGCCGCGGTGGGCGGTCGCAACCATCTCGTCGCGGTCCACGCCCCAGCCGGTGACGCCGTTGATGATCTGGGCGGTCTGGTCATCGTCGTAGGCGAGGAAGTGACACATGCCCACCTGGTTGCGGAGGCCGTTCTTGTCGCCTGTCTGGCGCATATGGTCGCCACCAGTGGGGGCGAGCAGGTAGCTGCCGCGCATCATCGGCATGTGGCGCGGGTCGTGCATCGCCATCTCCATGCCTTTGACGGTGGTCAGGTAGCCTTCCGAGCCATCACCGATCTTCTCGGCGGCGCGCTGCGAGCCTTCGGCAAGGAGGTCGCCGATGCCTTCTCGGGCGGCGATCATCTGGAGCATCTTCACGACCGCGTCGCCGTCGCGGAATTCGAGCTTCACGCCGTCGGTGTCTTCCGGGGTGAGGACGCCCTTTTCGTAGGCTTCCATGGCCCACGCGATCGTGGAACCGGCGGAGATGGTGTCCATGCCCAGGTAGTTGCAGATCTCATTGGACTTGCAGAGCGCGACGATGTCATCCACGCCCAAGTTCGTGCCCAGGGCGGCGAGTGATTCGTACTCGGGGCCGCCGTATTTCGGGTCCACGCGGTAGCGGTGCTTCGGGTCCACCGCGATCTTCACGCCCTTTCGCGTCACACCCGCGTCTTCGTCGCGCATCTCGATCTGGACGACCTTCTTGCAGCGCACGGAGCAGGCGTAGCAGGCGCCCATCTCAATGCGGACCTCGTCCGCGATCGCGATGGCGTCAACCTTGTCGGTGCCGTCGAAGGAGCCCTCGCGGTAGTTCATGGCCGGGATGCCACCTTCCAGGCTTTTGCCCTGCATGGCGCCACCAGTGCCGTATTCGTGGAAGGCGCGGTGGACCTGGTCCATGGTGCCGCTCACCCACTTCGAGATGGCGAGGAGCGATGGCTGGTCCGCAAGCTTGACCGGCGTCTTGCCGCGGACGGCGATAGCCCTGAGCTTCTTCGAGCCCATGACGGCGCCCATGCCGCTGCGGCCGGCGAACTCGTTGAGGTCGTTGCCGATGTTGGCGAAGCGGACGAGGTTTTCGCCGGCCGGGCCGATCTGGGCGACGCGGATGCGCTCGTCGCCGAGTTCCTCACGGATCGCGGCTTCCACGTCGCCGGTGACCTTGCCCCACAGGTGCTTCGCGTCGCGGATTTCGACGGTGCCTTCGTTGACCCAGAGGTAGACGGGCTGCGGGGAGGCGCCGTGGACAACGATCGCATCCCAGCCGGCACGCTTCAGTTCGGCGCCCCAGAATCCGCCTGCCTCCGCTTCGCCGAACCCGCCGGAGAGCGGTGACTTGGCGCCAACGCTGTGACGGCCGGCGCCCGGTACCGGCGAACCGGTGAGGACGCCGGGGGCGAAGACGAGGACGTTGTTGGGGCCAAGCGGGTCGGCGCCCTGGGGAACGTGTTTCAGCAGGTAGTGGCCGATGAAGCCGCGGCCGCCGCCGTACATGCGGTAGAAGCGGTCGCCAGGTTCTTCGATGCTCGTCGTGCCGGCGGTGAGGTCGACGTGGAGGATCTTGTTCCAGTAGCCGAAGCGTTCCATGGCGTTCTCCTTCTTGTGGGGTCATGGTTGCGGTGCTGCGGAGCCTTCAACGGGGCCTGGCAACCTCCCGCTCCCGCTGGTCGCGGTTCTGATTGCGACGGATCAACCGGTTCCGCTGGTCGCGTTCTGATTCGGGCGGATAGGGCCGGGACTAGCCGCCTTCCATGGGGCTGAAGAGGACAACCTCATCGCCGTCCTTGAGGGTCGAATCGCGCCCGCCTTGAGCGCCGTTCAGCCCGATCGTGATCTCCTCGCCAGCCGGTATGCCGGTTGCGTTGAGGAGTGAAGCGACGGTCGCCTCTGGTTGGAGGGAGACCGTGAGCGGACCATGGTGGCCTTTGGGCAGGAACCGCTTGAGGTCGGCGAAGAGGGTAAGGCGGACGGTGATCGCGGGCATTGCCTGGACTTCGGACATTCGGTTTCCCCGGGTGAGGCGGAATATTGCTTGAGTCTACCGGAAAGCAGCCTGCGCGTGTGTGGCGCGGCACTCCCGCGTACGACGAAAGTCGCGCGAATCAGCGACTAAGGTCCCAGCACTTAGGGCCTAGTCGTACAACGGAGTGAGTCCGATACTGATTGGCGAACGTTAAGTTCAGACTATTCTTGATGCGAGCTTTCTCTCACCGAGCAGCCATTCGAAGGGGAGCCGCCGCATGACCGCTGGAGAGCAACATCTCTTGATGGAACACGGCGGCGTGCGGCCCGGCGCGGAGGACGTAGCCCACCGGGCGTGGATCCCCCGAACACCGCTCGTTTGGCCGGTGGTCGCGGGGATTCTGGTTTACGCCGTGGCCTACGCGGTTGTCACGCGCGGCCAAAACATCCACGATACCTGGCCGAGCGTCATGGCTGACCCGCCGGCCATTGGGGCAGCGGCTGCCATCTCGGTGCGAGCGGTACAAGCCAGCAGATGGCGCCGCCCGTGGGTCTGGCTCGCCGGTGCACTCTGCGTCTTCGTCGCCGGGGATCTCCTCGCGACCATCGACCTGCCGAACGACGGCCGCGTAGCTGGCGCCAACCCGCAGGATCTGCTTTACCTCGCCGGCTACTCGGGCTTCCTTGTGGCGACGCTGTTGTTCACTCGTCCCCGATGGGACTGGCGCGAGCGAGGATGGATCATCGACCTTGTCACCGCGCTGGCGGTCGTCGGCATCCTCGCCGGCCACTACCTCCCCATCCCGGCAACTGGATCGCATGACGGCGGATCTGTGACGGTCGCGGCGGGATACCCGCTTCTGGATGTCGGCCTCCTCGTCGTCATCGTCCTCGCGATGTCAGCTGGCTCGATCACCCGTCAAAGCGCGGTCCTCGTTGGGGCGCTGGCGCTGGCCTTCGCCGCGGACCCGCTCAGCCATGGCGCTGGGGCGAGCAGCCCACTGGGCAACCTGTCCTACATCCTTGCCTACGGGCTGCTGGTGGTGTTCGCACTCATAGGTCCCGACCGCGCGCCAGAACACGGGCAGCATGCTCACTCGGCTACTGGCTGGAGCAGCCTGGTGCTGCCGTACGCGGCCGTCGCCCTGATTGTCGCCGTGGCAACGGCATCCCACCGTTCCCTCGATCACGAAACGGGGATAACCGTCTTCGCGTTCCTGGTGGCGGGCGCTGTCCTTGGCCGTCAATCCTCCGTCCTGCGCGGGGCGCTGCGCCGGGAACGCGCGCAAACGGCCTCGTACAGCGCCCTCGTCGCCGCCATTCCGGACCTCCTTTTCCAAATTGACGCTTCGGGCGTGTTCCGGGGCTACCGCTCGGGAAGCCGGGAAGGCCTCGCGCTCCCTCCCGAGGTATTCCTGGGCAAGCCCATTTCCGAGGTTGTCCCGGAGCCGATCGCGCGGGCCGCCATGGAGGCCATACAGGCAGTGCAGGCGACTGGCAACGGCCAGATGTTCGAGTACTCGCTGGCCCTTCCCCGCAGCGAAATCCACGACTACGAGGCGAGACTCGAGGCGATGGGTGAAGGGCAGTTTCTGGCGGTCGTGCGCGACCTTACCGAACATCGTAAGGCGATGGAAGAGATTGCCCGCCTGGCAGCCATCGTGGAGTCATCGGACGATGCGATTGTGGGGCGCGACTTGGATGGGAGAGTGACCAGCTGGAACGCCGGCGCCGCCCGCTTGTTTGGCGTCTCAGCAGACGAAGTGCTTGGCAACCGGGCTGACTTCCTTTCGCCCACCGGCAGCCTCGCTGATCTCGATGCGAAGCTGCACGAGATGCGTGCCGGGGGCGGCATCCGGCACATGGACGCGGTCAGGCTGACTGCTTCCGGCAAGGACCTGGAGGTCTCGCTCTCGGCCTTCCCGGTCTTCGACAGGTTCGGCACTGAAGCCGGGAACGCGGCGATCATCCGCGATGTCACGGCGAGGAAGCTGATGGAATCGCAACTTCTCCACGCACAGAAGTTGGAGGGCATCGGCAGGCTGGCAGGCGGGATAGCGCACGACTTCAATAACCTGCTCACGGCGATCGTTGGTTACGGCGAACTCGCCAGGAGTTCGCTCCACGAGGACGACCCTGCCCGGGCCGGCATTGATGAGGTGCTGCACGCCTCCAACCGCGCGCGGGACCTTACCCGGCAACTCCTCGCCTTTGCGCGAAAGCAGGTGGTGCAACCGGAAGTTGTCAGCCTTGGCGAAATCGTGCGGGGGACCGAAAGCCTGCTCAGGCGCATGATCGGGGAGGATATCGACCTCGAAACCACTTCGGCGCCGGGGCTCTGGCCGACGGTAGCCGATCCGGGACAAATAGAACAGATCCTTGTCAACCTCGCCGTCAATGCCCGCGACGCGATGCCGACTGGCGGAAGGCTGCTGATCGAAACGGCAAACGTTGTCGTCACGAGCGGAGGAAAGAACCCGGCCAACGTCCCGTCTGGTGAGTACGTCTCACTGACCGTGACCGACACCGGCTGCGGGATATCAGAGGATGTCCGGGCTCATCTCTTCGAGCCGTTTTTCACCACCAAGGAGCCGGGGAAGGGCACTGGGCTGGGGCTTGCGACCTGCTACGGGATCGTCCAGCAGGCTGGTGGCCACATCGCGGCCGAGAGCCAACCGGGGCGCGGCGCGACGTTTACCGTCTTGCTGCCAGGGGTCCATCGCGCGCCCATCGTCGCGGCCGGGGCCGAACCGCTGCCAGTGGAGAGTGCCGGGACGGAAACGATCCTTCTGGCCGAGGACGAACTGGTGCTGCGAAAGCTGATAACTCGGACACTTGAGATGGACGGATACCGTGTCATCGCCGCGGCAAGCGGGGCTGAGGCGCTTGAGCGCCTGAAACAGGCCGAGGTCCCGATTGACCTCGTCCTGACCGACATGGTGATGCCGCACATGAGCGGACGAGAGCTGGCGGACCGCGCGCTTGCGCTCAACCCGGCGACTCGGGTCATCCTGATGTCGGGCCACAGCGACGACCTCCTGGCGGTCCAGGGCAGCCTCGCCGATTGTGACGCGTTCCTTCAGAAGCCCTTCACCATGGCAGAACTGACGCAGCGCCTGCGCGAGGTCCTCGACGCGCGACGGCCCGAACTCGTGGCGTAGCGCCTGCCGCATTCGCCGCTGGTTGGCCATGATGATCGGTGAGGGTCGTGGCCAGCGTGGAAGCGACGATTCCAGAAGTCATTTCGTACCCGTGGGCGAAGCTGCCAAACCGGCATCGGTGGGGGATGCCGGCTGGCGAGTGATTTCGTGGGACCATCGCGAGCACGGCGATTCGGACCACGCTGCGCTCTATTCGTGGGACGCGGACGTGCGTAACGCGTTGGCGATCCCCGATTCAATCACGCCGGACCCCGTGCCGGTGGTCGCGCATTCCAAAAGGCGGCGGGATGATGCTGCAACTGGCCGAGGCACTGCCACGGCGGATGTCGAAGGCTGTGGTGATCGACGGGCTGCCTTCGCCCGAACCGCCAGCTCGCCCAGTGTCCCCGGTTCCGCTGCGCCGAGCCCGCCGACCTCCGGGGTCCGGGGTAGTCCCGACCACCGGCGATCAGGATGGCTCCTGCAGGTGATCGCGGAGGCGCGCGAGGGCCCGTGCCTGCCTGCCTTTGACGCCGTCGACGGAGGTCCCGAGGGCGATCGCCGTTTCCTGGAGCGAGAGGCCATGGATGAAGCGGAGGCTGACTACTTCGGCATGGGCAGGCTCGAGGAGGGAAAGGCTATGGGCGAGGTCGATGAGATCGGAGTCCAATCCGGGGTCGGCGGCGGCGCCGTCGAACGCTTCGATGGCGACGGCGGGGGGCCGCCCGAACCAGCGGCGGCGATGGCTGTTGACGACATTGCGGGCGATGCCGAAGAGCCAGGCGCGGGCGGGCAGGCCCTGGTCACGGAATGCCTCGGCGTGCTCCCAGGCCTCCGCGAAGACCTGGCTGGTGGCGTCTTCCGCTTCGCTGGCGTTCGCGAGCCGCGACTGGGCGTAGCGGTAGATCGCGGGCATTTCACGCTCGAAGAGCTGACGCCAGGCGTCTGGTTCGCGGCTCTTGAGCCGGCTGGCTTCGGAGTTCACCCCCGCTGGGGCGGCCTCCTCCTGCACGGGCAACCGCACCGCGAAGAGGGAGCCCCAGAGGCCACCCGGCGCGCGGGCGATCATCGGCATGGCCAGCACGCTCATCGCTTCTGGGCCTCGGGGGTCCTCGTCTTGTCTTCGTCGTCGTCTGGGGTGGAGCTGGCTGACGGAGACGGGCTGGGGCCGGGTGTCGTGGTCTGGTCCGGAGTGCTCGACGGGCTCGCGGAGGGCGAGGGGGACGGCGGCTGCGGCGTGGTCTCAGGCGGTGTCTGGCTCGCCGTGGGCGAAGCCTGGGGCGACGGCGTCCGCGCCGGGGTAGAGGTCGGAGCCGGGGAAGTGGACGTTGCCGTTGGCGGCGGGACATCCTGCACCGCAGCCGGAGATGCGGTTGGCGTCGCGGTGGGGGCCGGCGGCAGCGGACCGCTGGCGTCCGACGGGGATGGAGATGCCGGCGAGGCTGCGGGGGAGGGCGTCGCGGACGGTTCGCCCGTGGGGACGGCCGTCTGCTGTCCGGTTGCTGGCCTGGAGGTGGGCGTGGGTGTTGGCGTGGGCGGCTCGGCCGTCCCCCCGTTGCTCTCATCGCGCGGGGCCAGGTTGGCCACAAGGTTACCCGCGAACCTGGCAACGCCGGCGACGGCATCAACGGGCCCGTCGCCCACGATAGTGGTGGCGGAGGATGCCGCCGACGCGAGGATGACGGCGCCCGCCGCAAGGCGAGCCAACAAAGGGTGTGGCCGGGGTGAGAAGGGCGTCCAGGCGAGCAGCCAGGCCACCACGCGCGGGCGGCGAGGCTCATCGACGAGGCGGGCGAAATCGGCCCGCATGCGGACGGTTGCATCGGGCGCCGGACCAACAACACGGAGCGAGCGCGCACGGCGGGCAACGCGGACGAGCCCGGCCAGCTCATCGTGGGCGGGGCCCGCCGGGGCTTGTCCTTCAAGGGCGTCGTGGAGTTGGTCCGGCGAAATGGTCATGATGAGGCCGTGGCGATTTCCCTGGGCTGGCGCCGCTGGGGCGCCGGGCGGATGTAGGTGAGGCGGATGACGACCCCAAAGATGATGAGCAGGCTGGTGGCCAGATAGGCGCCAAGCAGCCAGGGCTCGCGGGAGTCGGTGCCCATCTGGACGCCGTGCCAGAGGGCCCCCGCGAAGGCAACGACAGACATGTAGTGAATGATACGCCACGTGCGCATGCCGATGGCCTGGCGGAACCAGAACGAGGCCGAGACGATAAGGGCGATGTAAAGGGAGATCGTGCCGACGCCGCTGAGGGTTGGCTTGTAGTACGAGGCGTACGGCACGAAGAGGTCGATGAGGCCAAACTCGGTCCAGCCGTCCGGGATGAGGACGAGGGCGTGGGCGAAGCCGAGGGCGACCCCGGTGATGGATGCCGCCTGGTGGAGGGCGAGCAGCCGGGCGCGGCCGATGAGCCCATCGAACCAGGCGGAGGACATCAGCAGGCCGCCGGCAAGGCCCAGCCAGAGGAAGAGGTAGCTGGCGATGCCGGCGGCCCGCGATGCGTACCAGGCACCGTGGGGGCCGGGGTGGAGGAACACCCCGGCAACGACGGGCCCGAGCCGGAGAGCGGCCAGGGTGACGAACGACGCGATGGCGAAGGAGAGGATGTGCTTCATTGGCTCACGAACCCTTTGAAGCGGGCGGCCTGGGCGCCGGCGCTGGCTTCGGGTGGGCGGCCGGAGCGGGCGCGGGGGCTGGGGCTGGCGCCGGAGCTGGCGCCGCGGGCGCGGGAGCTGGCGCCACGGGTGCCGGAGCGGGTGGCAGGGCCACCGGGGCTGGCGCTGCCGCCGGCGGCGCGGCAGGTTCCGGCGCCGCGGCCGGAGCGGCCGGCGCGGGGGCTGCATCCGGGACGCTGGCCGCCGCCACACCGGGGTTGGAGGGCGCTGCGGCGCTGCCCGCGGCGGGCTGAGGCTTTGCCGGCGTGGCGGCCGCGCCCTGGGTGGGAGCGGCGGCAGCAGCTGCGCGGGCGGCTGCTGCCGTGGAGACAGCCTCCTGGATGTAGGTGTACTGGTAGACGATCGGCTGCCGCTCCACGATGACAATCTGCTCGGCGGGGGCCGGGGCGGCGGCAGGGGCATCTTCGGCGGCGGCCGGCTCGATCAGGACCCAGTCGTTTTTGGCCGGGTCCCAGCGCCAGCCGCCCTGCTCGATGGCTTCGCCTGTGGCAGCGGCCTCGCCGGTGCCCGCTGCGGCACTCCACCTGGCGGGCTCGCTGAGAGCGATCCCGGTCCAGAGGGAGACGACGATGGCGATGGCACCGAGGCCGGTGACGATGCGGGTGGCGAGAAACTTCACGCGGGGTTTGGCTTTAGTCATCGTCATCATCGTCTTCCTCGTCTTCCTCCCTCTCCTTGCTTTCCCGGTCTTCAACCTTTGGACGGCCGGACGGGCTGGCGGAGGCGGAAGGCGAGGCGGCGACTGATGGCGGCGACGAAACCGGCGTCACGGACTTCGCGGCGATCGCCGGCTGCGGGGGCGCAACGGGGGTGACGGGCGAGGCAGCGGACTGGGGTGGCACAGCAGTAGGCGACGGCTTCGCCTCGGGCGTGCTGGCTGGCTGGGCGGATTCGTTTGTCGAGCGTGCCGACGGCGCGGGGGCGGCGTTTTCGACGCCGGCGGCGGGCGCCGGGATGCGGATTTCGCGGGTGACAATCACCGGCTCCTTATCAACGTAGACGAAACGCTGGACGGGCTCCTGGGGGGCGGCCTGAACCGTGGCCAAGGCGGTTGCCTCGGCAGTGGCGGCGGGCTCCCAGGTGGCGGCGGCCTTGACTGGCGGCTGTGTGGCGTTGCCGCCGAATGCGCCCTGACTGGCCGCTGCGCCAGCGATTGCCGCCCCGGAAAGCGCAGTCGTGATGGTCCCCGCGAGGACGGATGCGAGTCGATTCATCTTTGCCTCCTGTTGGCCGAATCGGGATGCACATCGCACGGAAGCGGCGAAAAGAGTCGCGCGCTCTGTAAATTCGCGGCAAAGTGCGGGTGAACTCTTGGTGAACGAGATTTGGGCCTCGAGCGACGGGGTCCGGGCGCCACGAGATCAGACGCGCGACTCGGCGCCGGGGGCTGAATGAGCGAACACGCGGACGCTCCCGATCACCTGGCCTATACTGAACCGGCTAGACCGGCGGCAAGGAGCAGGCGATGGAACAGAACCCCCTGGAGGAGCGCAAGAACACCCTGGAAGAGGAGTTCTTCCGGAAGCAGAACGCCGAGGCCATCGCGCGGCTGCGCACCACGCAGGACCGGGCGCAAGCGCGCGAGGCGATGGCGGCCACTTCCGGGATCTCCGATGGCGCCGTCCTCGATCGGCTGATCGACCAGGGTCTGAACCCGGCGAGCCTCGCGGCGGTGGCACTGGTCCCGCTCGTCGCGGTCGCCTGGGCGGACCGCAAGATCGAGGAGAAGGAGCGCCGGGCCGTGCTGGAGGTGGCCGCCAGCTCGGGACTTACGTCCGATATGCCCGGGTACGAACTCCTGGACAGTTGGCTCCGCCAGGCTCCGCCTCCTTCGCTCCTTGCGACCTGGGCGGATTATGCACGGGCGCTCGCGGCGAGCATGGAGGCCGGCGACCGCCGCGATTTCCGGAACACGCTGCTCGCACGGGCGAAGACAGTGGCGACCGCGGCAGGCGGAGGGTTTGCTGGCCGCGGGTCGAAGGTGTCCGGCGCCGAGGAGGCGGTCCTGCGGTCGGTCGAAGAGGCGCTTGCGGGCTGACCCGGCCCGTGCAACCAGACCGGCTGGCGTTCGGCCGTGCATCTCCCGCAGGACCCGAAGCCACCATCGCCGAACTCACCCAAGTAAGGCCCTCATGGTCGTATCACATGGACCGCGGATTTGCTGAACTGTTGGTGAACGAGACGCCGGGCGTGTCGCGCGGACGGCCGCCGGGGCGACGGACCCATCGGCGCGGACGACCGCGGCTGGGCACTACTTCGGCGGCGCGAGGACGACCGTCACTCCCGAAACGTCCTTGAGAATGTCCTCTGGCTTCGTTCCGCAGCCGCCCCAGGTGCTGACGATACGCCCATCCGTTACACCGACCGTCTGCGCGAATCGGCCGAAGCCGAGGTCCCGCGCGTAGACGATGATCACCTCGCCCTCGGGCCATCGCCGTTGCATGGAGGATGGCGGCCGGTACACGGCGTACAGCAGCGGACCCGTGTACGTCTCCACCAAACGGCTCAAGCCTGCGGGCGAGAGGAACTCATCCTTGAGCCACCAGCCGCCTTCGCAGGCGCCACCCGGCATTGCCTCGATCAGCGTGCCTTCCGCCATGTCGCGCGAGCAGTTGGGCGGGCCGCCCAGGCCCGGCTCGTTGCTGCAGGGAACCGCCTGGAACTGGGCGATCCGCGCGACTGCCTCCTTGTCTCCGGCTTCAAGCGCGGCGATTACTGCATCGATCGCGGTGTCGCCAGTGCGCGTGCCGCTGGGATGGCTGATCGGCTTCACGCTCATGTCACGCCCCGGCGCTTCGAGGAACTCCGCGCTGGCCCAGCCGGGCGCTTCGCCTGGCCCCTTTGGCGCCATGACGCCGACCCAGGTGATCCCCTCCGCGGTGCGCGTCTCGCCGCGGTCCTTGAGCAACACCCCATCCTTGTAGCAGCCCAGCGAAACCGATGCCGTGGACGGGCGTTCCCGCACGTTCAAACAGTCGCCCGCGCCGGTGACCTTTACGAACGGCCCAGAGGCCGCCCCGAGATGCGCGCGCGGTCGCCCTCGAGCCGCCGCTCGATGAGCGGCTGGATCGGGCGCACTTCGCCCGTCTTCAGGTCCGTCAGCGATGGCATGCCCCAGGCGAAACCGGAGACCGCGAGTGGCGAGTCGAGCGACGCTGCCGGGAGGGTCGCGTTGCCCACCAGCGTTGACGGCGCGAGCCACTGGCCGAGCCAGCTGATCGACGTGTCCGGGGTGTCGGAAAAGATGGTCGTCGGTTTCCCCTGCCGCTCCTGCATGAGCCCCAGGTACGAGTTCGGCGGGCTCGCCGCGGTCCATCGAACCAGCGCGATGCCGCCCTCGGCCCCGCTCGGTGAGAATCGCGCGTCGAGCACTCGCGACCCCGCCGGGAGCTGTGGCCCGAGCCACGGCGTCCCGTTCACCGGCCCAGGCAGCCAGAGCAGCGACATCCCGTCCGGCCCCACGACCAGCGGCGTCCAATCGCCGACGGTGATGATTGTCGTGGTCTTGACGTCGAGGGAAGGGTCGATCGCCGCGGGCTCGCCGCCCGGCAGTTGGACGATCTCCCAGGTGTACGGTGCGCCCTCGGAGGGCTGGTACGCGTGCCGCACCATCGCCCCTGGACCCATCACCGCGATGATCCAGGTGTCGCCCGCGAGCTGCCCCATCTTGTTCCAGGTGATGCCACCGTCGTTACTGCCGTAAAAGGTGGTGCGCGCGTCTGGCGTGGCGTTCCCAACGCCGCCGCAATAGCCGCGGTCACAGACACCGATGACGATGTCATTGCCGGTGCTGCTCACGCGCATGGTGCGGATGTAGTTCTCTTCGTAGGTCGTGCCGTTTTCAACTCGCAACTTGCGCTCGAACAGGCGGTCGCTGTGGAGACCACCCGCCGCGTCGCGGTAGACGCGGTCGAGGCTTGTGGCGGGCCCGTCGCACTGTGTGCAGCCGCCTTGAACGTAGAGCACCACGCCCGCGGGGATGTCCGCCGGCTTCCCGGCGTGCAGTGGCGTGACGGTGACTCCGTTGATGGTCTGGAGCGTCGGCGTAGCCGTGACGGTGGCGGTCGCTTCGGGTGAGGCGGTGGTGACCGTGGCCGTTGGGGTGGCTGCCGGAGGGCCGCCCTTCGAACCACCCGAACACGCCGCGAACAGCACGACCGTCATCGCCGCGAGCGCGGGCCAGCGTACCGGTCTGCGCCACCTGCGTCGCTCGCCCATGTGCCCTCCCGTCCCTACCGAATTCACCCTCTACCGTATCCAACGCGCGGAAGTGGGCGACGGTTCCCCGGCCGAGGTCTCTCCGTCCGCTGGTACACTTCGGAGCAACACGTCAAACAGAGAGGGCACTCCCCTCCGCGCCGATCGCCAGGATGCGGACGCCGGCCGCGGCTGCCAGGCGGCCGGTCTCTTCTCCCCCGATGAGGACTGCTTTGGCCCAGCACTCGGCCTTCCAGGTGAGTTCGTGCCAGGCGGAAACCTGGACGAACGTCGAACTGGAGGGAAGGCCGGTACGCGGGTCGATCAGGTGGTGGGCTTCAGCGCCCGTGGACGTCTTCCAGCGGCGCTTGAGTGAGGTTGAGGTGGCGAGGGCGCCATGAATCGTGCCCTCCCAGGCGTTGGCTCCGCCCTCACCGGGCCGGGCGACAGTGACGAGCCAGCCGTCGCTGCCTTCTTCACTGCCGGCGCAACGGAGGTCGCCGCCCGCGTTGACGAGGACGTTCGGTTCGGAGTTCGCAAGCATCTCGACGGCGAGGTCGACGGTCCAGCCCTTGATGATGCCGCCGAGGTCGAGCCGGCCCTCGCGCAGGGTGACGACCGAGCCGGAGACCGTGAGGGCCTCCGCGGGGGACGGCGGCGGGATGGGTTGCGGCTCGCCACCGGCGACATCCCTGAAGGTGGTGGCGTAGCCGGCGCGTTCGAGCGATTCGAGGATAAGGGGGTTGAAGATGCCTCCCGTGAAGGCGTGCGCATCCAGGGCCATGCGGCAGGCGGCGGCGAGCCACGGGTCATCCACCGCCTCGCCGGCGTTGAGCCTGGACACCAACGAAGTTGGGCGGAAGCGGGAAAACCGCTCTTCCTGCGATTCGAAGAGGAGCCGGACACCCGCGAACAGGCCAAACGGGCGCACCGCGTCCGGGGAATCGATGATCACGTCGATGTCCGTGTCCATGGCGCGGAAGCTGTCTTCGTGGCGCATGGCTAGCGGGCCGGCCAATAGCCCACGCCACGTGGCCCGGTAAGCTCTCGCGAAACTACGTCCATCGGGTGAAGTGTAGGGCGCGAGGGCGCGCGCGACACAGCGAGAAAGCGTAGTATCGGCGGCGCAAACCGCAGAGGAGTTTCAACCATGAAAGCCGCCGTCTTCCACGGGCCTCACCAGCCCCTGACGATCGAGAACATCGACATCGACAAGCCAGCGTCACACGAGGTTCTCGTGAAGACGATGGCGACAGGCGTCTGCCACAGCGACCTGCACTTCGTTGACGGGCTCTACCCGCTGCCGGCGCCAGCAGTCCTCGGGCACGAGCCCGCGGGCATCGTCGAAGCCGTCGGCGACCAGGTGACGTACGTAAAGCCGGGCGACCACGTGATCTGCTGCCTCTCGGTGTTTTGCGGGCAGTGCGAGATGTGCATCAGCGGGCGGCCGAACCTCTGCCGCGCGCCGGAGCTGCGCCGTGGGCCCGGTGAAAAGCCCCGCCTCTCGTGGAATGGGAACCCGGTCGGCCAGTTCGCGAACCTCGGGAGCTATGCCGAAAAGATGCTCCTCCACGAGCACGCCGTCGTGAAGGTTCGGACCGATGTCGCCTTCGACCGGTTGGCGCTGATTGGCTGTGGCGTGACCACCGGCGTTGGCGCGGTCTTGAACACCGCCCGCATCGAAGCAGGCTCGTCGGTCGCGGTGTTCGGCTGCGGTGGCGTTGGTCTCAGTGCCATCCAGGGCGCCCGCATCGGCGGGGCACGCATGATCATCGCCGTCGACACCGTGGAATCGAAGCTGGCGACGGCGAAGGAGCTGGGCGCCACCCATGTGGTCGATGCTTCGTCCCACGACCCGGTGCAGGCGATCCGCGACATCACCGGCGGCGGGGTCGAGTATTCGTTCGAGGCGATCGGCAACAAGCGCGCCGCCGAGCAGTCCTACGAGTGCCTGGACCGCGGCGGGACCGCGACGATCATCGGGATGATCCCGGTTGGCCAGAAGATCGAACTCGACGGGCCTTCGTTCCTGGGCGAGAAGCGAATCCAGGGGTCAAGCATGGGCTCCAACCGCTTCCGCAAGGACATGCCGCGCTACATCGACTTCTACCTCCAGGGACGGCTGAAGCTGGATGAGATGATTACCCGCCGCGGCCACCTCGAAGACGTCAACGAAGCCTTCCGCGCCATGAAGGCGGGCGAAGTCGCGCGGACAGTGCTGACGTTCGACTAGGGGTTGTGAACCACCAAGACACCAAGAACACCAGAATCACGTGGTGTCCTGGTGGTTCACTATTGTGGGGGACTTTTGAACAGGATTGAGATTGAGGTCCAGTTGAACCGGGATCGGGCGTGGCTGCTCGAGACGCTGTCCGGGATGAGCGAAGAGGAGCTGCATCGCGGGGTGACGGCGAGCGAGCACGACCCAAAGTTGATGTGGAGCTTCGCCGACCATTTCGTCCATACGTCGCTGATCGAACAGAACTGGAACGCCATGTTCCGCCGCCACATCGCTGGCGAGCCGGGGATGGCGGCACGCGTCAACAAGGACGGGACACCGCAGAGCCGTGAAGAGGTCATGACCTGGATCCACGGCTGGACGGAGGCGTGGGCAGAGAAGCACCGGGACAAGCCGCTGGATGAGCTGGCGGCAGTGGGTCTCGCCATCCGCGCGGACACGCTGAAGCTGCTTTCGGAGCTGACGCAAGAGCAGTTGGATTCGAAAATCCCGGGCGCGCCCTGGGCGGACGGCACGGTCGGTGGCATCATGGCGGCGAACGCCAGCCACGGGCGGATGCACTTCGGGTACGCGACGGAAGGGGCCGAGGCCAGGCGCGGGGGGTAGCCTGGTTCAGCCGATGAAGGCTTCGCTGCCAACCCGGCTGGGGAGTTGATGGTTGATCGAGAGCCGCCGCAGCTCGTGGCGGGACGTCACGGGGAGGAAGCAGTGGGCGCAATTCCTCGGCCGGGGGAATTCCACGGGCACCATGATCTTGTGCGGCCCGTGCGCCGGACAGGTGACTTCGAATTCGATAACGTCGATCTGCATAGCCGGCCTCCACCGTTGAACCGGGTTCAACCAGCGTAAGGCCCGTGAGGGATATGTCTAGTGGGTTTTCCCTTATGGAATGTGAAGATTCTGCCCAGAGAACCCACCCGCGCGGCCGGCCAGGCCCCGTGCGGGCCTTCAAAGCGACCGGAGGAATCTGACGAGGGCTTCGTTCACGCCGGCCGGGTCTTCTTGCTGGGTCCAGTGGCCAACACCCGGGAGGACGACGCTTTCGCGGAGGTTGGGCACGTTTTCGGGCAGCGCTTGCACTCCGGCCCCGGCGAACGCCAACACCGGGTCGCGGTCACCGGTGATGAAGAGCGCCGGGACGGTGACCTTTGCTCCGTGCCAGGGCGCCATGAGTTCCCAGGTGCGGTCCATGTTGCGGTACCAGTTGAGGCCGCCGCGAAAGCCGGTGCGCTTGAACTCGGCGGTGTAGTAGTTGAGGTCGGCCTCGCTGAGCCATGCCGGGAGACTGGTGGGGTCCTGCATGCCGGTGAGGAAGCCGGTGCCTTCCTTCGGGCGCGACTGGGGTGTTGCCACGGGCGCGGGAATGCTGCCGGAGGCCGAATAGAGCGTCTTGCGAAGCGTCAGGCGGACATCGGCTTCGAGTTCGGCTTCGGCGCGGCCGGGCTCCTGGAAGTAGAGGATGTAGAAGAAGGTGTCACCGAAGATGGCCTTGAAGGTTGGCGTTGGGGCCGCGCCGCCCCGAGGCGTGTAGGGGACGCTGAGGGCGGCTACGGCCCGGAACCGGTCCGGGCGCAGGAGCGCCGCATTCCAGGCGACCGGGGCGCCCCAGTCGTGGCCAACGATGACGGCCTGCTCCTCGCCGAGGGCGTCAAGGAGCCCGGCGATATCGCCTACGAGATGAAGCTGGGTGTACTGGTCGATCGCCTCCGGGCGTTCCGTCTGGCCGTAGCCGCGCTGGTCCGGGGCGACGGCGTGGAAGCCGGCATCGGCGAGCGCCTGGAGCTGGTGCCGCCAGGAGTACCAGGACTCGGGGAAACCGTGGCAGAGGACGACGAGGGGACCGCTGCCCTGTTCGGCGATGTGCATGCGGATGCCGTTGGCCGTGATGAATCGGTGCTGCACGTCAGACATGGCTGACCTCCGAAGGGAGACTGGTTTGGCGGAGCCTACAGACTACCAGCCGAGGGCGCGCTCCACGCTTTCGACTGTGGCATCGGCCTTCGTAACGTCGGGGGCGTACTGGGCGAGGGCCGTATCCGGGTCCTTCAGGCCGTTCCCGGTGAGGACGGCGACGGCGCAGCCGCCGTGGGTACGGCCAGCACGGGCAAGCTTCAGCAGGCCGGCCACGCTCGCCGCGCTTGCCGGTTCGACGAAGAGCCCTTCGCGGCGGGCGAGGAGGGCGTAAGCTTCAAGGATCTCCTCATCCGTGACCGCTTCAATGGCGCCCGAACTCTCATCCCGGGCAGCGACGGCCTGCTTCCAGGACGCGGGGTTGCCGATGCGGATCGCGGTGGCGACTGTGTGTGGGTCGGCGACGGGAGCGTTGTTGACGATTGGCGCGGCGCCCGCGGCCTGGAAACCGAACATCCTGGGGTGGAGGGTGGCGCGCCCGAGTTCAGCGCATTCACCGAAGCCCTTCCAGTAAGCCGTGATGTTGCCGGCGTTGCCGACCGGGATGGCGAGGAAATTGGGCGCATCGCCGAGGGCTTCGCAGATTTCGAAAGCGGCCGTCTTCTGGCCCGCGATCCGGTCCGGGTTCACCGAGTTCACAAGCGCGACCGGATGTTTGGCGGTGAGTTCGCGCGCCGCGTTGAGGGCGGCATCGAAGTTGCCGCTAACCTCGATGATGCGGGCGCCGAAGGCGATGGCCTGCGCCATCTTGCCGGCCGCGACCTTTCCGCCCGGGACGAGCACAAAGCAGGCGATGCCGCAGTGGGCCGCGTAGGCGGCGGCGCTGGCGCTGGTGTTCCCCGTGCTGGCACACATGATGGCTTTCGCGCCCGATTCAAGGGCCTTCGCGACGGCGACGACCATGCCCCGGTCCTTGAACGAGCCGGTGGGGTTGCAGCTCTCCAGCTTGAACCAGAGTTCGTCGAGGCCGCAGTCGCCCGCGATGTGGGCGGCGCGGACGAGGGGGGTGGATCCTTCCCCGAGGCTGATGCGGGGGGTTGCGGGAGTGAGGGGGAGGAAGGAGGCCCAGCGGTGGAGGACGCCGGCGGGCGGCGCGGGTTCGGTCACGGCTCCTCCGGGGGCCTGAAGGCGTGGAATTTCATTTCGCGCAGTTCCTGTTCAAGCACCTGGATCTGCTTTCGGCGTTGCTTCTCCTCCATCTGGTTGTACTTGGCGAACTCCGCACGGACGCCATCGACGACCTCGGCGATGTCCCTCCGGATACCTGCCACGCGCTCTCCCAGGCCGGAGTGGCGGCCTTCGAGGAGGGTGATCTCGCCGTGGACCTTGTCCACCTGGGCGAGCAGTTTCTCCGTAACTTCCTCGAGTGAGTTGAGACGGGCATCGATGCGGCCGTGTTCCTGCCGCCAGACGCCGACTTCGTCAAGCACTTCCTGGCGAAGGCTGCGTTCGTTGGCCAGGCCAGCGATGAGGTCCTCATTGCGCTTGACCATTTCACCAACCACCTGGAGGCGCTCGAAGACGACCTCGAAGCGCTCATCCTGGTCCTCGGTGAGGGTCATCTTGATGCGCTCTTCGAGATCCTTGTTCACTTCAATCGCGCGATCGAGGCGGAGGCCGTACTGCTCGGTGCGCGCTTCGAGTTCGCGCTGACGCTCGAGTACGATCTGCAGCGACTGGCCGACCTGGGATGTCTGCTGTTGGAGCTGGGAGACATCCGAGCCGACGAGGCCGAGCTGCTGATTCGCGCGTTCGATCCGCTTCAGCGCCTCGCTGCGTTCGAGGCGGTCGGCGTCGGCTTCGGCGCGGAGGATGCGGAGGGCGTTTTCGACGTCGGCACGGTTGGCCGCAATCTGCTGGCGGATGTGCTCGGTACCTTCATCCAGCGAGCGGATCTTTTCGGGGACGCCCTTGAAGGGGACCAGCTTGGGGTCCACTTCGCGGATCGCGCGTTCGCTGCTGTTGACCTGGTCGGCGATGCTGTGCACCTGGCGGCGAAGCTGGTCGATCTGCTCAAGAGCGCGAGCCTGTTCTTCGCGGGACGCGCGGAGCTGCTGCTCGAGCCAGGTGATGATTTCGCCGAGGGCCTGGGCCTGCGGTTCAGAGGTCACAGCCGCTATCCCTCGACGCGCAGGAAGGCGCTCACTCCTGCGACGACGGGCAAGGCGGCGATCTCCTGGAGGGCGGAGCGCATGGCGCCTTCGCGGGCGCGATGGGTCATGATCACGAGCTCAGCGGTTTGTTCGTTTGCGTCAGCTTCCTTTTGGTTGACCGCCGCGATGCTGACGGCGTGGTTTCCGAGCGACTGGGCGATCTGGGCGAGGACACCGGGCTGATCCTTGACGGACACGCGGATATAGTAGCGCGTCTCAAGGACTTCGAGGCCGAGGATCGGGACATCGCCCTCCGGGCCCCAGTACTTGCGTTCGCGGTTTCCCTGGACGATGGCGTGGGAGAGATCCAGCAGGTCGGCAACGACAGCGGAGCTCGTGGGGTCCGCGCCCGCGCCACGGCCCTGGAAGAGCACGGTGCCGGTGAGGTCGCCAACGATCTGGACGGCGTTGTAGACGCCATCCACCTTGGCGAGCGGTTCGGACGCGGGGATGAAGGCAGGGGCAACGCGGGCGAGGATGCCGCCTTCGGTGCGTTCGGCGATGGCGAGGAGTTTGATGACGTAGCCGAGTTCCTGCGCGTACTGGAAGTCGCGCGCGGTGAGCTTCGTGATGCCTTCGGTGTGGACCTGCGAGGGGCGGACGCGGGTACGAAAGCCGAGGGTGGCCATGATCGCGAGCTTGTAGGCCGCATCGTAGCCTTCCACGTCATTCGTGGGGTCTGTTTCGGCGTATCCGAGCTCCTGGGCGGCAGCCAGGGCCTCCTCGAAGCCGCCACCTCCGGTGGGCTCGATGCCCTGCTGGCGGAGCGCTTCGGCCACCGCCCCGGCGCTGGTCATGCTCGCCAGGATGTAGTTCGTGGTGCCGTTGATGATCGCGCGGATGGAACTGATCTTGTTGGCGAGCAGGTCGCGGCGCAGGGGGGCAATCAGCGGGATACCCCCACCAACGCTTGCTTCGAACATGATGTCCAGGCCACGCTTGTGGGCGTCCGCGAGGAGTTCGGGGCCGGACTTCGCCATCAGTTCCTTGTTTGCGGTGACGACGTGCTTGCCGGCGGCCAGGGCCTGGCGGATGAACGTCCCGGCCGGCTCCTCGCCGCCGATGACTTCGACGACGATGTCGATCGACGGGTCAGCGATGACAGCATCGACGCTGTCCGTGAGGACGCCGGTGGGCAGTTCCACGGCGCGCCGCTTGGAGATGTCGCGGACGGCCGCGCGACGGACGACGAGGGATGCGCCGACCTGGCGGGCGAAGTAGTCGCCACGCTCCAGAAGCGCGCGGGCGACGCCGCCGCCGACGACTCCGAGGCCAATGAGGCCGACGCCAATCTCCCGTGTCACAGCGTCATTCGATGTGGTTCTCGGCCCACTTGATATCGGACGGGTCCAGGCTGCGTTTGATCGTCGTGGTGGCGCGGAGAGCCTCGATGGCCTCCTCCAGCTTTCGCTCGGCCAGGTCGGTTGTCTGGGCAGTGGTCAGGGCACCTTCGGGATCGCGCTTTTCAATCCTGAAAACCCAGAAGTTGCCATCGACATCAACCGGGCCGATGAGCTCGCCGTCAGCCTTGCCTTCCAGGGCGTTGCGAGCCTGTTCGGGAAGGAGCGCCTGGGGGCCCGGGTCGAGAAGGCCATCCTTTTGGCGGGAGGCGAGGTCCGTGGAGTCCTGCTGGGCGACGGTGCCCATGTCCTCGCCGGCGTTAATCCGGGCGACGACAGCGTCGGCGGCTTCTTTGCTGGGCGAGAGGACGGCGCGGAGGGTCACCGTCTCGCCGGTGCTGCCGACTTCCTTTTCGTATTCGAGGAGGAGGCGGTCGTGAGCGATCTGCGCCTCCGTGAGGCGGCGGTAGTTTCCGTCGCTCATCTTGAGGTCCTTGAGCTTCTGGCGGTAGAGCGTGGCGAAGGAGCTTCCACTGCCGCCTACGGGGACACCGAGTTCCACGCCGATCTGGTTGGTGATGTCCTGCTCGCTGATGGTGATGCCCTTTTCAGCGGCAAGCTTCAGAGCGAGTGCCTCCTCCTCCAACTTCTGGAGGAGCGCTTGCTCGAGGAGCGAAGGATTGGTGCCGGAACTCTGATTCAGCTGGGCGAACTGGAAGAGGCGGTCCGTGTAGTACTCAAGAGAGTACTCATCTCCGGCCACCGTGAGGACGCTGGAGTTAGGGCGGGCAATGTTCTCGTCGTACCAACGGTAGCCGAGGAGGAAGAGGACGATGACGAGCAGGGCGGCCGACCCGCCGAGCACCCCGAAGCGGATGTTGCGGTCGGAGAGTCGCACCCCGGCGACACGGCGTTCGTTGCGGGCGTTCGCGCGGGGGCGTGGCCTGGGGAGGCCGGTGGTTCGTTCTCGGCGTGCCATCGTCGTTTCTTTCGTGGGGCTGGACGCCCCGATGTTAGCCGCGCGTGGGGAAGACGCCGGTGTCGCGGATGTGCGCAAGCGTATAGGGGAGCATCGCCAGATGGCGGGCTCGCTTGATCGCCGTGCAGACGAGCCGCTGGTGCTTCAGGCAGGCGCCGGTCTTGCGCCGCGGTTCGATCTTGCCACGGTCGCTGACATACATGCGGATGCGGCCGATGTCTTTGTAGTCGATGCCCTTTACGTGGTCCACGCAGAAGCGGCAGACCTTGCGGCGACCGCCAAAGCGGCGCGGGGCCGGGCGCGAAGGGCGGTCGCCGCCGTCGCCGCGCTCAGACCGTTCTGGCCGCTCGGATCGTTCTTCGTTACTCATAAACCTGGTTCCTTCCCGATGGGTCTGTCCTTCCGCGGAAGGACCGGGGTGGGGGCGGCGGGCCGCCTGTTCGTTATTCGAAGGGGAGGTCATCGACGTCGACGTCACCGCCGGCGTCGGCCCCTGCGCCGGGGGCGGAGTAGCCGCCCTGGCGGCGAGGCTGGCGGGCGCTGCCGTCGCCCCAATCGCCACTTCCACCGCCCTGGCCAGCTTCGCGGCGTTCGAGGATCTTCAGGTCCTGGGCGATGACCTCGGTCATGTAGTGCTTCACGCCCTGGTCATCGTCCCAACTGCGGGTGGAAAGGCGTCCTTCAACGTAGAGCTGCTTGCCCTTGGTTACGCTCTGGCTAATGCGTTCGGCGAGAGCCGCCCAGACCACGATGTTGAACCATTCCGTTTCTTCTTTCCACTCTCCGTCGGCAGCTTTGAAGTTGCGGTTCACAGCAAGGCTGAACTTGGCCTGCGCCGTCCCGTTCGCGAGGTAGCGGAGTTCGGCATCCTTGCCAGCGTTTCCAATGAGCATGACTTTGTTCAGGCTTGCCATGAGCGTGGGCTCCTGTGGTTATTCCGAATCCGGGACGGCGGGTTGGCCGCCAGCAGCTTCGGGAGCGGAGTCTACCGCAGCAGCAGCCTCCGCGGGCGCCGCGATTGCCTCGGCGGCTGGCTCTTCGGCCGCGGCCGGAGTTTCGGCAACCGCTGCGCTGGGAGCTACCTCGGCCTCCGCCTCGGCCAGAGCGGCTTCGGGTACTGCCGGCGATTCCGCGGCGGGTTCCACACCTGGCTCGCTGACCGGCGCGGGCGCCATCTGGCGCGGCTCCCGTGGCGGGACCGGGATGGGCAGCTCGTCCGCGCGGACGATGAGGTGGCGGTAGACGCGCTCATCGATGCGGAGGGTCGCCTCCAGGGGGGCGACGGACCCCGGCTCCAGCTCGATCCGGGTGACGATGTAGTCCCCGTCGATGGCGCGGTTGATGGGATACGCCATGCGCCGGCGGCCCCAATGGTCCACCTTCAGCAGTTTGGCGCCCCGTGATTCGACAAGTGTGGTGAGTTGCTGGACGCTGGCTTCAGGGCCGCCAGCCTCCTGGACGGCCAGGTCATAGACGACCGTCAGTTCATATTCCCGCATGGAGCCTCAATCACCGGGGCGATGGGTTTGTCCTTCCAGGGAAGGACCGGCATCCCGGCACGAACGGTAACCGTAGCACCGGCTGGCTTTGCGCTCAATGCGCTCCGGCGAGGTGGGGCACACCACCTTGAATAACGCCGCGCCATATTCAAGGTGGTTGGATAACCTCGAATGTGGCATCGGACCCGCTCAGGAAACGCTCGCGGCGTCCGTGATCCCCGGGACCGGGTAGGCTTTCGCGAACTCCGCCACCTCTGCCCGCACACCTTCACGGACGCCGTCTCCGTCCGGGTCCTTGAGGACGCGGAGGATCCAGGCGGCCACGCGCTTCATCTCGGCGGCGCCCATATCGCGCGAGGTGAGGGCGGCGGTGCCGATGCGGAGGCCGCTGGTGATTGCGGCGGAACGCTGGTCGTAGGGGATGGTGTTCTTGTTCGTGATGATACCCGCGCCCTGGAGGGCGTTCTGGGCCTTCAGGCCGCTGATCCCCACGGAGTTGCAGTCGGCCAGGATGAGGTGGTTATCCGTGCCGCCCGAAACGAGGCGGAGGCCGCCGGACATCAGACTTTCGGCGAGGACCGTGGCGTTGGAGATGATCTTCGCCGCGTAGATCTTGAACTCGGGCTTGAGCGCTTCGCCGAAGGCGACCGCTTTGCCGGCGATGGTGTGGAGGTGTGGTCCACCCTGCGTGCCGGGGAAGACCGCCTTGTCGATGGCCTCCGCGTGTTCGAGCTTCGAAAGGGCGAGTGCGCCGCGCGGGCCGCGGAGCGTCTTGTGGGTGGTAGTTGTAACGAGGTCGGCGTGCGGGACCGGGGAGGCGTGCACCCCACCAGCGACGAGGCCCGCGATGTGGGACATGTCGACCATGAGGATCGCGCCCGCCGCCTTCGCGACGGCGGCGAAGGCAGCAAAGTCGATTGCGCGCGGATAAGCGGTCGCCCCGGCAACGATGATCTTCGGCTTCGATTCAAGCGCGAGGCGGCGGACCTCCGCCATGTCGATGACTTCGGATTCGCGATCGACGGTGTAAGGGACGAAGTGATAGAGCTGGCCGCTGAAGTTGACGGGCGAGCCGTGGGTGAGATGGCCGCCCTGGCTGAGCTCCATGCCCATGATCGTGTCGCCAGGGCGGACAAAGGCGAGGTAGGCGGCCATGTTGGCTTCGGCACCGCTGGTGGGCTGGACGTTCGCGTGCTCGGCCCCGAACAGTTCGCGTGCGCGGTCGATCGCCAGCTGTTCGAGCCTGTCGCTGTGGACATTGCCCGCGTAGTAGCGCTTGCCCGGGTAGCCCTCTGCGTACTTGTTGGTGAAGACGGAGCCGGTGGCTTCGAGGACGGCGGCCGAGGCGTAGTTCTCGCTCGCGATCATCTCGAGGGTTTCAACCTGGCGGACGTGTTCGTCGGCGATGATTGAGGCGACGGCGGGGTCGCGTTCCTGGAGTGCGGACATGCTGGCCTCCGGCGTGCGCGTGCTGATGGTGTGCGTCCGATGCTACCAGAGGGCGGGATTGGGAGCAGAGGCGTGGCGGACGCTACAGCAGATCCTCGAACTCCAGGAGTGAAAGCCCCGCCTGCTTGAGGATGGAACCAAATGTGCCGGCAGAGAGCTCGCGCCGTGGGTGCGGGACGATTACGGTGCGCACCCCTTGTCCGATCAGCAGCCGAAGCTTGACGTGGCTTCCCTTTTGGCTCACCTGCTCGAATCCGGCGCGCTCCAAAGCGCGAAGCGTCTCCCGGCTCGAAGGGAGCCTAGACAACGATCTGTTCGAGGCGCGGTTGCACGGACTCCTTAATCACCAACGAGTCCTCGTCTTCAAAGTAAAGCTCGAGCGCCTCCTTGATGGCATCCCGCGCTTCCTCGGGGGAGGAGCCGAAGGAACTCACCTCAACGTTAAGGGCGAGCGCCGTCCAGTAGTCGCCGTCACGGTAGATCACCACATCGATGGTACGCATGGAGCCTCCACGAGTGATTGTACATCGCCCGCCGGGCAGCCCTGACCCGCCGGGCCTGGATCCGTTGCGGGCCGCCGCCAGTTGCTCTGCGAACTGGCCGTTTGGCGTTCCGCACGGTGGTACAATCGCGATTGTGAATGATGAGGAGCTGATGGCCCGCATTGAGGCACGGCCCGGCGTGCTCGACGGAAAGCCCGTCATCCGCGGTACGCGCCTGAGCGTCGAATACGTCGTGAATCTGCTCGCGCATGGGGAAACGCCGGGCGCAATCGTCCAGGAGTACGAAGGCTTGACGGACGATGACATCCGCGCCTGCCTGCTCTTCGCCAAGCGGGCGATGGAAGACCTCTCGTTCGTACCGCTGATGGCTAACTGAGTCAACCGCGTGCGGTTCGTCGTCGATGAGTGCACCGGCCCGGCTGTCGCTCGCTATCTCATGGGGCTAGGCCACGATGTAGTTTCCGTGTTTGACGCAGCGCGTGGAGTTGACGATGATCGGGTGCTTCAGTTGGCGGTCGAACTGCGAAGCATCCTCATCACCAACGACAAGGACTTTGGAGAAAGAGTGTTCTCGGCCGGCAACCCTCATCATGGCGTGATCCTTCTTCGACTGGCGGACGAACGGCATACTGCCAAGGTGAAGGCAGTCCGGGAACTGCTCGCAGCGTACGCAGACCAACTGCCGGGCCGGTTCGTCGTGGTTTCTGAGCGGGCCGTGCGCTTCGCTTCTCCCGGCCGGGGTCACGCCTGACCCGCCCGCCGGGGATGGCTTACACTACCCCGATATGCTGGAACTGACACAGCGGTTGATGCGAGCAGCCGAAGGCGGCGAACCGGTGGTCCTTGCATCCGTGCTGGAAAGTGGCCCGCTGGACCTTGTCCCGGGCACGCGGATGCTCATCGAGCGGGATGGCCAGGCGCTCGGGTCGCTGGGCGACAACGCCGTCGAGTCGCTCATCCGCGACTATGCTCGCGAAGCGTTCGACCGCCATGCAGCAGAGACGCTCTACGTCGGCGAGGGCGCGTTGAGCGTGCGCGCGATCGCCGGCGCGACCGCAATCTACCTCGAAGTTGTGGAATCGAAGCCGGTCTTCCTCGTCGTCGGCGCCGGGCACATCGGCCGTTCCCTGGCCAAACTTGCGGACTTCCTCGACTTTCATGTAGCCGTGATCGATGACCGCGAGGACTTCGCGAACAGCGAGCGTCTGCCGGAAGCAGACCAGGTCATCTGCGACGACTACGAAGCGGCGCTCGACAGGTTCCCGATCGACGCAAACACCACCATCGTGATGGTCACGCGGGGCCATAAACAGGATGAACTCGCCCTCCGGCATTGCCTCGGACGGGGCGCGGGATACGTCGGCATGATCGGCTCCAAACGGCGGACGGCGACGGTGCTCGCCCACCTCGCCGAGGAGGGGTTCGCAGCCGGGGATCTGGCGCAGGTACGAACTCCCATCGGCCTGGACATCGGCGCGGAGACTCCGGAGGAGATCGCGATCAGCATCATGGCGGAAGTCATCCTGTTGAGGCGTGGCGGCAGCGGGGCGCCCATGTATCACCGGAGGCTCGCGCAATCACCCCGCAGCGACGACTGAACGGGCGATTCGGGCTAATGGGGTGCTTGGCGTAAGATGGTCAATGTGGATGGATTCAACGTTTCCGATGTCCCGGCGCTGCGTTCGCCGGTGGTGGTCATGGCGTTTACCGGATGGAGCGATACCGGGACGGTAACAGCGGACGCGGTCCAGCATCTCGTGGACGCGTACGACGCCGAGCGGTTTCTTTCGGTGGACCCGGAGGAGTACTACGACTTCACGGAGACGCGCCCAACAGTGGAGATCGACTCGCTTGGCGTGCGCCAGTTGAAGTGGCCGCGCAACGAAGCCTACTACGCCCGCCTGCCCCAGGCGGCGAACGACCTCGTCATCGTTTCCGGGATGGAGCCCAACCTGCGCTGGCGGACGTTTTCGGAGCGCCTTTCGAGCGCCCTTGCCGACCTTTCGCCATCGCTCGTGTGCACCCTCGTGGCCCGGCCCGCGGCGACGCCCCACACACGGCCGGTACCGGTGACCGGTTCATCGGCGGACCCCGCGCTTGCGGCGAAGTACGGCCTGGGCCGCAGCCTCTACCAGGGACCGACGGGCATCCTCGGCGTCCTGCATGACTCGCTCCGGCGGCGCGCGGTCCCACTTATCAGCCTCGCGGCGGGCGTCCCCCACTATCTCAACGTGGACGAGAACCCGCCCGCTACCATCGCCCTCCTCCAGGCGCTCGAGCCAATCCTCGGCGTGCTGCCGCCGCTGGGAGACTTGGAGGCTGAGCGTGAGCGTTTTGTGCAGCGGGTGGAAGAAGCGTCCAGCGGAGACGAACAGATCGGCGCCTACGTCCACACCCTGGAAGACAACTACGGCGAGGATGACGAGCGGCCCAATCCGGAGGGGGGCGAACTGCCGTCCACGGATGATATCCTGCGCGATGTCGAAGACTTCCTTCGAGGCAGCACAGACAACTAGGGAGGAACCCCGGCCATGGCCGTCTCAACTCTGCTCTGGAAACTGGCCTCACCCTACGACGCCTACGTATCCCACGTCGCCCGCCTCAACGACGCGATCGAGCGGCTCCGCTATCTCAGCGAGCGGGCCCTGGGCTACGAAGCCGGCCTGCAGAGTTCCGTGCGGCTGGTGCCCGGCGCCATCGACCCGGTGGCGCGTGCGGAACGCTTCCGGGGACAGCTCGGGGAAGCCGCCTCGCGCATGTCCGATGAGGAGTTCGAAGAGTTCCTGGCGCACCTCGGTGGCGGCGGCGTGGCGGAGGTGGAGGACAACCGCGCCCAGGCGGTTTCTCGCCTGGGGCACACGACGCGGGGGCTGGAGGAGTATTTCGCCACCGCCGGGCGAGAACTTGCTTTGCTCGAAGCCCGCGGGTATTCGCCCGCGCGACCGGACGTCGCCCGGCAGCTGCGTGAAAACCATCTCCCGCCCACCGCCGTGGCGGAGTACCGGCGGATCCTCCACGAACTCGGGTCGCGGGTGGGCCAGAGCCAGAAGGCCTGAGGGCGGCGTGACCGGCAGGAAACCGGCCCAGGACTCCCGCCCTGTGTACTCCACCGACGGCGGGCAGGTGCCTCTGGCCCCGCACAACCGCAAGATGGCCGGCCCTATTCCTCAACCGCAGCGCCCGGGTGCGCCGCCCGACGACGGCGTCGTCCGCGTCCAGCGCGACAAGAAGGGCAGGGGCGGAAAGACGGCCACCACCATCACCGGCCTCCCCGGCAGCGAATCCGACCTGGACGCCCTTCTGAAGACGCTGAAGCAGCACTGCGGCGCCGGCGGCTCCCGCGAAGCCCGCACCCTCGTCATCCAGGGCGACCAGCGCGAGCGCCTGGTCGAAAAGCTGACGGCGCTGGGGCACAAGGCGAAGCTCGCGGGGGGATAGAGGGTAGGCGGTAGGCGGTAGGCGGTAGGGATGGGCAGCACCGGGCGGTCCCGCGAACTCCCGCCCCCGGCCTCCCCGCCTCCCCCCGCAAGCGAAACATCTTCGTAACGCCAGCGACATTCGGCGGAAACCTTGCTTTCGTACTTTCGCAGGACGGAAACCGGAGGCGGCGCCCCGGTATTCCCAACTACTCGGAGGGGGAACCGCACGGCGATGGAGAATCCGCTCGATTCGGGCAACGTAGCCTGGATGCTTGCCGCATCGGCACTGGTCCTGTTCATGACACCAGGGCTGGGCTTCTTTTACGGAGGCCTGACCCGCAACAAGAACGTCCTCGCGACGATCATGCAGTCGTTCATCACCACGGGCGTTGTGGCGGTGCTCTGGGTGACGGTCGGCTATTCGCTGGCGTTCGGGCCAGACGCCGGGATGGGCCTCATCGGCAACCTCGACTGGATCGGCCTGAAGGATGTTGGCGCCGAGCCAGGCGGCCCGAATGGGGCCATCTACGGCTTCGGCATCCCGCACCTGTTGTTCATGGCGTTCCAACTGATGTTCGCGATCATTACGCCGGCCCTGATCACGGGGGCGTTCGCGGAACGGGCGAAGTTCGGGCCGTTCCTTATCTTCATGGCTCTCTGGTCGCTGCTGGTGTACGTGCCGGTGGCGCACTGGGTGTTCGCCTATGATGGCTGGCTGAGCGCGTTTGCGGCGGACGGAACAGACAAGGGCATCAACGCGCTGGACTTCGCGGGCGGCCTCGCCATCCACGTCAACGCTGGATTTGCGGCCATCGCGGCAGTCCTGGTGTTCGGCAAGCGCAGAGGCTATGGGTCCCAGGCGATGGAGCCGCACAACATTACGATGGTGGTGCTGGGTGCTGCCATCCTCTGGTTCGGCTGGTTCGGGTTTAACGCCGGCAGCGCTGGCGGCGCCTCGAGCCAGGCGGTGTACGCCTTCGTCAATACTGCCGTGGCTGCCTCGGTAGCGGGGCTCGCATGGACTCTTGCCTCCTGGCAGTTCGGCGGTAAGCCGAGCGTCGTTGGGGCTGCAGCGGGCGCGGTCGCCGGCCTCGTAGCGGTGACGCCCGCATCGGGCTACGTGATGCCCATGGAAGCGATGGCGATTGGCCTCGTGGCCGGTGTGCTGTGCTACGGCGCGGTCCGGCTGCGGGCGAAGGTTGGCTTCGATGATTCGCTCGACGTCGTCGGCGTCCATGGCGTCGGCGGCATCTGGGGCGCGGTAGCGACGGGCATCTTCGCCAACAACGCCGTGAGCGGCATCCCCTACGCGGAGGGCCTGATGCAGGGCGAATGGCGCCGGTTCACGGATGCGCTCGTTGGGGTGGGCGCCATCGGCGCCTACTCGTTCATCATGACCTTCGTGATGCTCAAGGTCCTCGACCTGACGGTCGGCATCCGGGTTTCGGAAGACGAGGAAGAGCTTGGCCTGGATGTGACGCAGCACGGCGAACGGGCGTACACCTCGGACGAAAGCGGCGTGGCCCTCACGCCGGGCCCGATCCTGCCCGCTCCGCCCGCGGTCTATTCCGCCGCATTGGAAGCGCGCAAGGCGACGTAGGCGAACGGTCAGCGCGGCGGAGGCCCCAAGAAGCCTCCGCCGTATCATCCTGAAGAAGCAATCGGACGGTTGAGGAGAACAGCGTGAAGAAAATCGAAGCGATCATCCGGCCAGAAAAGCTGCATGACGTGAAGCAGTCGCTCGATGACCTGGGAATCCACGGCATGAACTTCACCCAGGTGACCGGCCGCGGGGCGCAGCGCGGCGTGGTCCACCAGGGGCGGGGCGGAGAAACCGTGACTGTCGATATGCTGCCCAAGGTGAAGCTTGAGGTGGTGGTGACGGACATGGTGGTTGACAGGGCTATCGAAGCCATCGTGAGGAGTGCGCGCACGGGCAACATCGGTGACGGGAAGATCTTCGTTATCCCGGTGGAAGAGGCGATCCGCGTGCGGACCGGGGAGCGAGGCGAAGTGGCCGTGTGAAACTCAGGCGCGGCCCGGGTGACACAGGCCGCGCCAGCCACGACGCGTGTGCGTTGTGAGTCCGCGCGGCTGCCACGACTGTTACACTGTGGGCATGGGTGTCATCACAATCGGCGAAGGCGGCGTGCTCCGCATCCCTGAAGAGCTGCTCGAACTGGCGCATCTTAAAGAGGGCGCGCCCGTCTCTCTGCACATCTCGGGGGAGGGCGAAATCGTCATCCAGGCGGAGGAGCGGGACCCGGACCAGTGGTGGTATTGGACGGAAGAGTGGCAAAAAGGCGAGCGCGAGGTGGAAGAAGACAAGGCGGCGGGGCGTGTGAGCGGCCCTTTCACGGATGAAGAGTTCACTGCTGAACTCGAACGTCTCGCGAACGAAGCGTAGGTGCCCACCTTCGCGGCCTTCGCGCGCTTCTGGAACGAGTATCGGCGCCTCAGCCGTGAGGAGAAGCAGGAGTTCCTCGAGGCGAAAAACCTGCTCGTCGCGGCAACTCGATTAGGAGAGCTACCCCCGGCCGCGCTGCGGGTGAAGCGTGTCCAAGGCCATCCCGGAGTGTGGGAGATGAGTTGGGCCGCGGATGGCCGGGCAACCTTTGAATACGGCGAAGAAGTGATCCCCGGGCAGGCCCACATCATCTGGCGGCGCATCGGCAGCCACGACATCTTCCGAAACCCCTAGCCGGACGCCGCCAACCGCTGCTACGGTCGATCGGCATGCATCCGACCGACGCTTCACGGCGCAACGTCCGGCTCCTCTACGCCTACTGGTTCATGCGCGATTTCCAGTTGTGGATCCCTGTGTGGATCGTATTTCTGACGATCGAGAAGGGGTTCAGCCTGACACAGGTGACCCTGGCCGAGGGGCTCTTCCTCGTCGGTGTCATCTGCCTGGAGGTGCCGACCGGGGCGGTGGCGGACAAGTGGGGACGCTCGCGGTCGATGGCCCTGGGCGCGCTCTGCCTTGGCGGGGCCGTGCTTATCTTCGCGTTCACGGAATCGTTCGCGTTGCTGGTGGCGTCGTTCCTGCTGTGGTCGGTGGCGCAAACCTTAATGTCCGGCGCGGACATGGCCTTGCTCTTCGATACGCTGCGCGCGGCGGGAGATGACGCCCGCTACGAGCGGGTACTCGGCCGGGGCCATGCGCTGAACTGGGCAGCGGCGGGAATCGCGACCTTGCTTGGCGGGCCGGTGGCAGCCCTGCTGGATATCCGGGCGACCATCTTCCTCGGCGCGGGTACCTGCCTGCTTACAGCCCTGCTGGCACTCGCCCTGTGGGAGCCGCCGAGGAAAGCGGCGGCGGCACCCCGCCAGCACTACCTGCGGTCGATCCGCTCGGCTTTCGGCGAAGCGTGGCACACAGCCGATGTCCGGACGGTGATCCTGCTCGCGGGCACCGTGATCGCGGCGCTCGAAGCGGTGCATTACGTGATTCAGCCCTACCTGTTGGACCGGGGCGTGGAAGTCGGCGTGTGGTTCTCCATGCTCCAGGCGCCGATGATCCTTGCCGGGACGCTGGGGGCGCTCGCCGCGGCGCGCCTGCAGGGACGCATCGGGACGCTCGCCATCCTGGGCGCCATTCCGCTGATCGGCGCCGGCGCATTTGGCGCCCTGGCGGCAACGCCGGGGCTCTGGGCCTACGCCGCGTTGCCGCTGCTGTTCGCCCTCAGTTCCATCCTTCAGCCCGTGGCGACCGGGTTCGTGAACCGGCGCATCGGTTCGGAGCAGCGAGCGACTGTACTCTCGATCCAGGGAATGACGACCGCCCTGGTCATGGCCGCGCTGGCGCCGGGCGTGGGCTTCGTCACCGACCGGTGGGGCCTGCCGCTTGCCTTCGCCGGCGCCGGGGCCGTTGCCCTGGCGGCGCTGGCGGCGTTCGGAGCGCCGCTGGCTGTACGATGGCGCCGCCCCGAGCAGGCCAGCGCCACGATCGCGGCAGACGCTTGAACCAGTCGGCGAGGGGTTTCGGGGCGGCTGACGGCGAAACGTCTTCGTAACACCGGCGCAATCGGCCAGTAACACCGGCGGACTACGCTTCCCGGCAGGGAAGTCACGGCGCGCGAAGGCCC
The DNA here is from genome assembly GCA_013822275.1 of Anaerolinea sp. Taxonomy (GTDB): domain Bacteria; phylum Chloroflexota; class Dehalococcoidia; order Tepidiformales; family Tepidiformaceae; genus PNKC01. The sequence goes on from PNKC01000011.1 coordinate 40,576, forward strand.
GGTATCGTTAACAATTCGCCGCGCGAAACATGAACTTCATCTGGAGTACATCGCGCGAGGGTGGCCGAAACCGTGAAAAACGTCACAATACGAACCACGTTGGATACAAAGCGAGGAACGGCAAGTCCATGACTCCAGAAGAAATCAAAGGGTTTTGCGCGACGAACGGCGTCCGCTTCGTCGATGTGAAGTTCGTGGACCTGTTCGGCCAGTGGCAGCACCTGACCCGGCCGATCCACGAACTGAACGACTGGACGGAGTACGAAAACTCGCCGTGGCGCAACGGCTACGGCTTCGATGGCTCGAGCATCCGCGGGTTCCAGAAGATCGAGGAGTCCGACATGCTCCTCATCCCGGACCCGGACACGGCCCTCATCGACCCGGCTATCCAGGCGCCAACGTTGTCGGTGGTCTGCAACGTGGAGGACCCGGTAACACGCCAGCCCTACTCGCGGGACGCGCGCTACGTGGCCCGCAAAGCCGAGCAGTACGTGAAGGACACGGGCACGGGCGACACCGTCTACATCGGCCCCGAGCTTGAGTTCTTCCTCTTCGACGAAGTGCGCTTCGGCAGCGACCAGCATTCGTCGTTCTATTCGGTAGATTCGGACGAAGGCATCTGGAACAGCGGGGCGGAATCCACGCTGAGTGGCGGGCTGAACCAGGGCTACCGCCCCCGCTACAAGGAGGGCTACTTCCCGGTCAGCCCGCACGACACGCAAACAGACATCCGCAACGAAATGGTTGAGATCATGGAGGCGTGCGGCATCCAGATCGAACTCCACCATCATGAGGTTGCGACGGCCGGCCAGGGCGAAATCGACATGCGCTTCGATACGCTTACGAAAATGGCCGACAAGGCGATGCTCTACAAGTACATCGTCAAGAACGTAGCCAAGAAGCACGGCAAGGTCGCGACGTTCATGCCCAAGCCGCTCTTCCAGGACAACGGTTCGGGCATGCACACCCACCTCTCCATCTGGCGAAACGGCGCGAACCTCTTCGCCGGCGACCAGTACGCGGGCGTGAGCGAGATGTGCCTGTCGTACATCGCGGGGCTGGTGAAGCACGGCAAGGCGCTGATGGCGATCTGCGCACCCACGACAAACAGCTACAAGCGCCTCGTGCCGGGGTACGAAGCGCCGGTGAACCTGGTCTACAGCGCGCGGAACCGCTCAGCCGCCTGCCGGATCCCGTTGGTCAGCCCGGACCCGCGCCAGAAGCGCGTGGAGTTCCGCCCGCCGGACCCAACGGCGAACCCGTACCTCGCCTTCTCGGCCATCCTCATGGCGGGCATGGACGGCATCAAGAAAGGCCTGCACCCCGGACCGCCGCTTGATAAGACCAACCTGTTCGACCTGAGCCCGGAGGAGCTGAAGAACATCCCGACGGTTGCCCAGTCGCTCGAAGGGTCGCTCCAGGCGCTGGAGGAAGACCACGACTGGCTGCTGCAGGGTGGCGTGTTCACCCCGGACATCATCGAGACCTGGCTGGCTTACAAGTACGAAAACGAAGTGGACCCGATCCGGATGCGCCCCCACCCGCACGAGTTCCACATGTACTTCGACGCGTAGAGCGTCTCGAAGTCACCGCACTGAGAAGGGGCTGCCGAAAGGCAGCCCCTTTGCCTGTCCGCTCGCGGAGAGCCGCCAGCCGCCCTGCTATACTGCCCCCCATGCCATTTCCCGCTGTCCGCATTGGTGTTGACCAACACGTTTGCCCGATGACAACGGGCCCAGTCCCGCACGTTGGCGGGCCGATCGTTGGCCCCGGCGCGCCGACGGTCCTCATCGGCAGCATCCCCGCGGCGGTGATGGGCGACAGCTGCGTCTGCGTCGGGCCACCTTCAACGATCATCCTTGGGAGCCCGACCGTGCTGTTCATGGGGAAGCCGGCGGCACGGCTCACAAGCCAGACCGCGCACGGCGGGGTGGTCGTGGGGCCGGGGATGCCGAACGTGCTCATCGGGCCGTGAATAGCACCCTCGTCCCACCCGCTTGAGAAAGGGCCACGTCGCGGGCCCACGCCGCCGAGAGCTGTGAGTAGAAACCGCCTCCGGCTCTCCCGCATACTGTTGCCCACAGCATCGCGAGGGATCACGACCATGGCCGACTGGTATGACCACATCGACGCCGAGCGGCGGCAGTTCATCGAAAACCAGCACGTGTTCTTCGTTGCGACTGCTTCAAGCAAACCCGGTGGCACGGTGAACCTGTCCCCCAAGGGCCGAAACCTCCTGCGGGTGCTTGGGCCGAACCTGGTGGGGTACCTGGATTACCCCGGCAGCGGCAACGAAACGGCGAAGCACACCGCCGCGGACGGCCGCGTCACGCTGATGTTTTGCAGCTTCGACAAGACGGCCGGGATAGTGCGGCTCTATGGACGGGGGCGCGCGGTCGAAGTGGACGACCCGCTCGTCCGCCAGCACCACGAAGCCTTCGGGGACGACTTGCACCCGTTCGTCCGCCAGGCGTTCTTTATCGACGTCGAGAAGGTCCAGACTTCCTGCGGCTACGCGGTCCCCCGGATGGAGTATGTCGATGACCGCGAGACGTTGGACAAGTGGTGCGAACGGACGACGGAGCCCCGCGAGTTCATCAACGGGCTGCCGGTCGGCGGCGAACTGGTGAGGAAGGCGTAGCCCTCAGCGGTTCGCCTGGAACCACGCTACGGTGAGGGTGATGCCCTCGTCGAAGGATACCCGCGGCGCCCAGCCCAGTTCGCGCCCGGCCTTCGCGCTGTCCAGCCAGAAGTTGCGCACATCGCCGGGGCGTGGCGGGCCGTACCGCGGCTCGATCGCGTTCGCCGTGGCCCTGTTGAGGGTGGAGAAGATCGTGTTCACCGTCGTCCCTTCGCCCGTGCCGACGTTGTAGGCCTCACAACTCCCGGCGGTCAGCGCCAGGACGTTCGCGCGGGCTATGTCGCCCACATAGAGGTAGTCCTTCTTCTGTTCGCCGTCGCCGTCGATGGTGCACTGTTCGCCGCGGAGCATGAGCCCGGTGAAGATGGCGACCACGCCAGCCTCGCCGTGCGGGTCCTGGCGAGGACCATAGGCGTTGCCGTAGCGCAGGGTGGTGTAGTCCAGGCCCGCCGTGCGGTGGGTGAGTTCGAGGTAGAGTTCGCCGGTGTACTTGGACAGCCCGTAGTTCGACATAGGCGCAATGGGGTGGCTTTCCGTCACCGGCAGGGACTGGGGTTCGCCGTAGACGGTCCCACCCGATGAGGCGTAGATAACCTTGCGGACGCCCTGGCGGGCCGCAAGCTGGGCGATCCGGGCAGTGCCGCCGCCGTTCACTTCGAGGTCGTGGACGGGGTCGCCGCTGCTGACTTTCACGCTCGCCTGGGCGGCGTGGTGGTTCACCACCTCGGGGTGAAACTCTTCGAAGAGGCGCTCCGTTTCGCGCGCATGAATGTCAATTTCGTAAAGCCGGGCGTCCCTGTGGACGTTCGCGCGGCGGCCTGTCGCCAGGTTATCGAGGACGCAGACTTCGTGGCCCTCGGCAAGGTACGCTTCCACGATGTGTGAGCCGATGAATCCGGCCCCGCCGGTAACCATGATCCGCATCGAAACCTCACGGCGCCAGTGCGCGCACGCTTCCGAGGATCGCCGCAAGACCCGGTGCGAACAAGGTTGAGGGCCGCTCCGCGATCAGCGTTCGCGGAGCCTGGCGAGTCCCCAGCCGATGGCGGCGCAGGTTACGCCGGCGACCACACCACCGAGCAGCATGGGGACGATGAACTGCGACATAGCGGCGCCACTCGCCATCTGGGCGTACTTAGCGAGCGCGACGTTTGCCGCGAACCCGCCGGAGAAGCCCCAGGCCGCCCATTGCAGCTCCCGCGGGGAGCGTCCGAAGCCGATCTCCCGGAGCACATCATGGACCGGGCTGGCGCCCGTGGGTGGCAGGTGCGCAGCTTCGGCCTCCAGGGCGGCGACGAGCTCATCGATAAGCGCGTCCGGGACGTTCTCGAGCAGGCGCTCGTAATCCTCCGCGCTCGCTGCGACCCGCGAGCGGATGGCGCCGCGCGTGGCAGGGCCCTGGACGTAGGTGGCCGCGGGGCCATCGCTCCCGGGGAAGCGCCGGCATGCGCCGCAACGGTCGAACCCGCTGGACCACTCGTCAAACGACAGGCCCTTGCCGCAGCCCGGGCAGCGGGTGCGGGCGAGCGCCTCCTCGGCTGCCCTACTCATGCGGAGGGGTACCTCCACCGCCGCCTTCCGAGGGGATGGTGGGAGTTGGCGTCGGCGTGCCGGTTGGCGTCGGCGTGGCTGTGGCTGTGGCTGTGGCTGTGGCTGTCGCTGTAAGCGTTGGCGTGGCGGAGTTCGTTGGCACGGCCGTCGGCGTCGCGGTACCGGGGCGTGGCGTGGAGGTGGCCGCTTCCGGCCGGGGAGTCGCAGTGCTCCCGGCCCGTGCCGTCGCCGGGGTGGCCGTGACCGTGGCCGTGGCCGTGGCTGCCGGTGTGGCGTCGGGTACGCCCTTCGCGCCCGCATCCTGGGCGGCAAGGACCTGGCTCTGGGTACCGTCGAGCAGTTCGAGCCCGGCGCCGTTGCTGCCCTGGAGTTGCGAAAGGAGCTGCGGCAGGCGGGAAGCAGAGTCTGTTTGCCCGGGCTGCCGCGGCGTAGTGACGCTGCCGTCGGCGGGCGCGGCGAGACAGCCGGCAGTGGTCACAAGTACGGCGGGCAAGGCAATGACCATGATGAGGACGCGCCAGCGCCGGTCCCGCATTCGATACATGGGCGAAGGGTACGGCGGCCGGTGGAGAGCAAGTATCGGGCGGATGCCGATCCCGGCCCTGCGGATTGCGTAAGGGAACGCCCGACAAGGGGCCAAACGGCGGCCAACAAGTCGCCCAAAGGGGGGTGTATCGGAGGCGACGCGGTGGTAGAATCCGGGTTGTATACAATCTCTCCAACGAGGAGTCCCTGGATGACCGAAGTCGCAAGAGGCCTTGAGGGCATCAACGTAACCGCCACGAAACTCTGCCGGATCGACGGGCAGAAGGGCGAGTTGATCTACTCGGGGTATGACATCTTTGACCTGGCGGAAAAGTCAACCTTCGAAGAGGTGGCCTTCCTCCTCTGGAACCAGCGCCTGCCAAACAAGGCAGAGATGCTGGAGTTGAATACGAAGCTCCTTTCTGAGCGAGGCCTCGACCCCATCGTCGAACGGCTCCTCAGTGAGCTCTGGGCCGTGGTCCGGCCGATGAGGACGCTCGAGATCGCGGTCGAGGTGCTTGGCGCCATCGATAAGGATTCGAGCGACCTGACGACGCCGACGTTGCGGAAGACGGCGGCGCGGCTGACGGCGAAGATGGCGACGGTGATCGCCGCCTACCACCGGATGCGGACAGGGCAGGAGTTCGTCGCGCCGCGGGATGACCTCGGCCACTCCGCCAACTTCCTCTGGATGCTCACCGGCAAGGAACCGAATGCGCTCGAAGCGCGGACGTTCGACGTGGCGATGATCCTCCACGCCGAGCACGAAATGAACGCCTCAACGTTCTCCGCGATTGTGACGGCATCCACCCTGAGCGACATGTACTCGGCCATCGCTTCGGCGATTGGCACCCTGAAGGGTCCGTTGCACGGCGGCGCCAACGAAGCGGTCTACAAGACGGTTGAGGCGATCGGTACGGAACAGAACATCGCGCCCCACGTTGAAGCCCTGCTGGGCCGCGGCGAACGCGTCATGGGCATCGGCCATCGCGTGTACAAGACGACCGACCCGCGGGCGATCATCCTTGAAAAGCTCGGCCACGCGGTCGCAGACCAGTCGCCGGACCGCAAGTACTTTGACCTTTCCTTGAAACTCCGGGACTACCTCGCCCGCAAGCTGGAGGGCAAGCCACTCTACCCGAACGTCGATTTCTTCAGCGCCTCGGTCTACAAGATGCTCGGTATCCCAAGCGACCTGTACACGCCGATCTTCGCGCTCTCGCGGATCACCGGCTGGACGGCGCACCTCTTGGAGCAGTACGCCGACAACCGCCTGGTGCGGCCGAACGCGCTCTACGAAGGGGCGGCGAACCGCGAGTACCTGCCGCTCGACAAACGGTAGGGCAGTCTCCACGGCACGGCCAGAGGTCCCGCGGGCGAACGCCCGCGGGATCTTTGCCAATCGTTGCTCGGGACCCGGTCAAAATGGTGCGATCGGCCCACCTTCTTGGAGGAAACATGATGCGGATTGGCCCTGCCTCAGTTGCGATGCTGGCGTTGCTCCCGCTGGCGTTCGGCGCCTGCAGCGACAACGAAGAAGTGGCGCCCACGGCAACGCCGAAACCCGCCGAGACTGCAACGGCGACCCAGGCGGCAGGGACGGCAACTACGGTACCGGTCGTCACCCGCCCGCCGGCGCCGGCCTCGCCACCGGCGGATGGTACGGTGGATCCGCTGGGCGCGGGCGGTACCGAGCGATGGAATGTGAAAGCCAACCCGGAGAACGCGACCGGCACCATTCTGCTGAAAGACGTCCGCATGGGTGTCCACCCGGAGCAGGGTGGCTGGGACAGGATCGTGTTTGAGTTCGCCGGGACGGCGCGGCCCGCGGCCGTCATCGAGTATGTGAACAGCGCTGCCCAGTGCGGATCTGGCGCGCCTGTGGCGCTCAAGGGCGCGGCAATCCTCTCCTTCCGGTTCTCCGGTTCGGCCGCGCACGATGGGGCCGGGCAGGCAACCTTCGCGAAGAAGGAGATCGCTGGTCCGGGGACAACCATCCTCGAAGCCAAAGCCTGGTGTGACTTCGAAGGCGTCGTTGGCTGGGCAGCGGGGATCAAGGCGAAACAGAATTTCAAGGTGACGACGCTGGAGAACCCCACCCGCATCGTCGTCGATGTGAAGCAGTAGCCCGGCCGCGGCGACGCCCGCGCTATACTCAGGAAGCGATGTCACGCGCAGGCGCTCAGCGCTCGGAGATATGCATCGCGGGGGTGCCTCATGACCACCGTTTCAGCCTCCATCGTGCCCCTCGAGTCGGGGGACAGGCTTTCGCAGCCCGAGTTTCACCGGCGCTACGAGGCGATGCCCAGCGTCAAGCGCGCCGAGTTGATCGAAGGAGTGGTCTACTTGCCCTCGCCAACCAGGTACACCTACCACGACGCCCAGGCGGCAATCATCCGGGGATGGGCAGCACTCTACGTCTCGCGCCACCCGGGGCTCCTGGTTGGAAACGACGCAACCGTGATCCTGGACTCCGAAAACGAGGTCCAGCCGGATGCCTTCATCTTCCGGGCGGACGGCGGCCTGCGGGAGGATGCGGACGGCTACCTCGGCGGAGCGCCGGAACTGGTCATTGAAGTGGCGGGCTCGTCCGATTCCAGAGACCTCCACCAGAAGAAGGACGCCTACGAACGCAATGGGATTCGCGAGTACGTGGTCTGGCGGGTGTTCAACAACAGCATCGACTGGTTTGTCCTCCGTGCCGGCAGATACGAGCTGAAAACTCCTCCGGAAAACGGCGTGATCGAAAGCGAGCAGTTCCCCGGGTTGCGGCTGAACGTCCCGGCGGCGCTCGCACTTGACCTCGCGGGCGTGCTGAAGGGGCTCGACTAACTACGACAGCCGCATCCCCTGCTCGTGAGCGCCGCGCGGGACGTCCTGGCCGGCGTTGACCATGTGGTGGGCAAGCGGACCAAGCGCTTCGAAGACCTGGCGGAGGTCCTGCTCGCGTACCCCCTCTTCCTGCATGGCCTGGCGCATGTAGCGCAGCCAGCGCCCTGCCGCGAGTTCGTCGATGACGAAGGGGAAATGGCGGCGGCGCAGGCGGGGATGACCGTAGAGTCCGGTGTAGCGCGGCTCGCCACCCATCCACTGTTCGAAGAACAGCTTCAGCTTCTCCTTGCCGGGTTCAAGGTCGTCGGGGTAGATGGCGCGCTGGACGGGGTCCGCTTCGACATGCCGGTAGAAGGCTTCGACAATGCGGCCCACGGCATCGCGGCCGCCGACGCGCTCGAAAAGGGTGACTTGCTCGGGCTGCATGACCCTATCGTGCCACGCCCGGTGTTCTCGGAGGAGGCTCGCCCCCGATGGGCGCGTCACGCCGCGAGAGGAGCCGCGCGCCGCCCTCCAGTGTCGCGCATGCGAGCGAGCACGGTGTGCAGCGCCACGAGTGATTCGGCCGAAAAGTCAAGGAAGTGAAGCCGGACCTCGTGGCCGCCGAGGGCCGGCTGCACTGCTGTCACTTCGCAAGCGAGGACGGCGCTGCAGTCGAGCGCGGAGAGTGTCACCTGCAGGAAGGAGCCGGCGGGCGCTGTATTGACGAGCAGGCTGAGGCCGGCGGGCGAAAGATCGATCACGCTGGCGCCCTGGGATGTCGCCGAGTCCCTTCCGCGAAGGGTTGCGCTGAGGAGGGCGGCGTGGCGGCGTTCCCAGCGGTGGCCGTCGCGCCGCCAGGGCGTGAGCAGCTCCACGATGAGGAGTGGACCGCGCGGGCCAGCGACATGGGCGACCGCCAGTTCGCGATGCGTGCCGGTACCTCGCGCGACGTAGAGCGCCCCGGCCGGAAACCAGGCGATGTCCTCGTCGAGGGCAATGGCAAGGCCGTGGGCGTGGTCGCCGGCGGCGTGACCTTCCACTGAATAGGCACGATCCCGGCGAAACCAGAAGAGGGTGATGGGCCAGGCGGCGATCTCGGTCTTCACCACGTGATCATCGGGCCGGCCGGGTCCAAAGCAGGTGACGGAAGGGTAGACGGAGCGAGGCTTTTCCTCAGGGCCAGTCCGTGCCGGGGACGGACTCGGGGTCCTTGCGAAGCTCATCCCAGCGCCGGGCGAGGACGTCGAGTGGAGCGGCAGGAGGCGTCCACGGCACGCCCCGGACAACGACGCCGCGGTTGGGCGCATGTTCGACGAGGCCTTCGCTTTCGAGCCGGCGGAAAGCTTCGCGAACTGGCGTTTGGGAGACGTTCCAGCGGGCCGCGATCACCTCCTGGCGGAGGTGTTCACCAGGCCGGATGTTCCCGGCAAGGATCGCGCTCTGGAGCGCTTCGTAGACAACATCCGCCTTGGTGCGGCGGAACACCTTTTCGGTGGTCATGAGAAATAGGATACGCCGCCCCGGCGGCGGGCGGGGATCAGGGCGCGCGGACCGGGCTCGTGTAGACTTGCTGCCGTGACGTCTGAGAGCGAGCCAGCCGCTGAGCCCGGGCAAACGAGAGAATCCAAGCTCCAGGGGCTTCGTTCGAAGATCGGCGAGTTCCGGCCGGACGATCTGCTGCTCCTGGACGAGCTCACGGACCAGCTGGAGCGGACGCGGCGGCTGCTGCGAGGGGAGACCGAGGAGGCCGCCGAGGCGGCATTGGCGCGTTTCTCCGGGCAGGCCGAGGTGGAGGCGCGAATCGCGGCGGAACTCGCGGTGAGTGCCCCGTTGGCGCAGCCGGATCGCTTCGGCGAAGCCCACCGCCTCGCGATGCGGGCGGTCGAAGTGCTCGAACGGGAGGGCTCCCGGAGCCCGCGCGTCCCCCGCCTCGGGCCGCTCCGCCCCGTGGTGGAAGCCGGGGCTGAGTACATCGCTGAGTACATCGTAAAGTCCTACGCCGAAAACATCGTGACATCGCTGAAGAAACTGTATGCGCGGCGAGAGGCGCAGTGCGCGCCCCAGGCGCCGGAGCGCCGCCTCATCGCCCACGCCCGGCTGGAGATGGACCGCGTGGCCCCGACGTATTCTGGTGGGGGGCTGGGCGCGCCGTTCCTGCTGTTGGGGGGCTTGCTCGTGCCGCTCGTGGCCTCGGTCACCCAGTACGCCGGCGCCATCGACTTTGCCAACCGTTGGGTGCTGTTCGGCGGGCTGGGAGTGCTTTCCGTCCTCTTCTTTCTGCTTTCAGGAATGCTGCTGGCCGGGGCGTCCGTAGCCCGCCGGCGATCGAAGCTGATCATGCACCAGCCCCTGGCAGCACTCTGGGAGACCGTTGGACACGCCGGGAGGCCACCCGAGGACGACGCCACGCTGTTCGCGCTGGCTGCGCTCATCCTGACGGCGATGCTCTGGTTCGTGCTGCCGGCTGCCGGCGCGGTGATCTACTTCGTGCTTTAGCGGCCTTACCGGGAGGCGGCGTCCTGGAGAGCATCTTCCAACGCCTTTTCGTAAATCGGGGCGCGCGCGATTTCGCGGCCGCCTACCATGACGACCGGGATTTCGACCACGTAGCGCCGCAGCAACTCGTCGTCCGTCTCGATGTTGACGAGGGAGACGGCAAGCGGGATCTTCCGCCCAATGCGCGCAAGGAAGACTTCGGCCTCGTCGCAGAGCCCGCAGCCCGGCCGGCCGTAGAGGGTGACAGCGAGCGGCCGGCGCGCCATCAGGCGGGGCCGGCGGGGGCTTCTTCCGCGTCCGGGAGTGGAAGGTCGCCCCAGACGCGTTCCGCGTACTCGGGCGTGATGGGACCGGGCTTGCGGTAGGTGATGCCCGCAATGACGACGGCCAGGCCCAGCAACAGGCCGCTGACGAGTTGAGGCGCGGGGATGTCGAAGTAGGTCGTTTCGTCGATACGGGTGTAGGAGAGGAAGAAGCGCATGGTGGCGTACATGGCGATGTAGCTGGCAAAGACCCAGCCCGGCACGCGGATAAAGCGCCGGGCGACGAGGAGGAGGATAGCCAGGATGGCGAGGTCGCCGAGCATTTCGTAGCCGCCAGCGGTGGGGTGGACGGCGCAGTTGCCGAGCGGGTCCTCGGCGAGCCGGGGGCACAGTTCGGGATAGCGGTCCTGGAAGTAGGTGTACTGCGGGCTGCCTGGGTTGGTGTACTCCACGCCCCAGGGCAGGCTTGTCTGCTTCGCGATGTGTTCGCCGTTGATCAGGTCTCCGAGGCGGCCGATCGCCTGGCCGAGGATCATGCCAGGGGCGGCAGCATCCAGCGTGATGGCGATAGGCCACTTGTGCCACAGCGCGTAGATCAGTCCACCCACAACGCCGCCAATGAGGCCGCCGTAGAGGGTGATGCCACCTTCGGTGATGCCAGTCACGGCAGAGAGGGGGTCATCGCTGAATTTGCTGCCCCAGTGTTCGATGACGTAGAAGAGGCGAGCACCCACGATCGCGCTGGGGACACCCACGAGGGCGATCTCCTGGGCCACTTCCGGCGGGATGCCGTCCTTCTTGCAGAGCCACACCGAGAGCGAGACACCGGCAAGGATGCCGACGGCCGTGAACAGCCCGTGCCAGGTGAGGGTGAAGGGGCCAAATTCGGCGAGGGTGGGGTCCCACGAGATTGTGATCGAGAGAAACGGCAAGAAGGCGAGCAGGAACATCGGACGGTAGGTTACAGGCAGAACGCGGCACGGAATAGCGCCGCGCCGGCGCGTGCTAACCAGGCCTTACACCGGCAGCGGCAACCCATTCGCCAGCGCTTCGCGGGCGGCGACCGCCAGCGCATCGCAGCGGTTGTGGCCGGCGTTGTCCATGTGCCCACGGACCCAGACCCATTCGACCGAGTGGCGGGCAACGAGTTCGCTGAGCTGTTTCCAGAGGTCCACGTTCTGCACGTCTTTCCTGTCAGCAGTACGCCAGCCATTGCGCTCCCAGTTGCGCACCCAGCCCCTGGAAAACCCGTTGTGGACGTAGGTGGAATCCGTGTGGATAACCACGTCGCACGGTTTCTTCAGTGCGCGAAGGGCCATGATGGCCCCGGTGAGTTCCATGCGGTTGTTCGTGGAACCCGGTTCGGCGCCGCAGAGTTCGCGCGTCTTCCCGTGGACGGGGGAGATGAGGAGCGCGGCCCAGCCACCCCAGCCAGGATTCGGCGAGCAGGCGCCGTCGCAGTAGACGTGGACGAGCGGGCGGGACTGCGGCACGGCCTCAGGTTACCGCATTCGCCGGAAAGAGGGCGCCACTAATCGGCGGGGCGGGCGTCGTCGCGGATCATCTGGCAGAGGTGGGCGAGCCGGCCGGCCGGGACGGAATCGCGGTACGTTTCTTCCGTCCACAGGGCAAGGATTTCCTCTTCGGGGGCATCTGGGTGTTGCTGGCGAATGCGGTTGTAGCGCTGGCTTCCGAACGACCGCATCCGGCGCAGCCACCAATCAGCTCGCTCCTGACCGGAGAGTGTCAGCCACCAGCGGTTGTACTGGTATGCGAACTCAGGTCTGGTGTCCTTCGGAGTAGCAAGCGTCCAGCACCTCACGGAGGTTGAGGCGGTCAAGTTGCTGGGCAAAGTAGGGGTCGTCCTCATCAACTGCACCGGATGCCATTATCGTCCGGATGTCGGAGAACTGCATGCTCGAGTGGCTGGATCGCGCCCATTCGAGCTTGCTGAGCACGAGGTCAGGCGCGGTGGAAACCCAGAGTGGGTACCCGTGCCAGTCGAATACCTCGCGCCTCGCGAACTTTTCCAATTCAGCCGCGACCGGCTTCAGGACGATGAAGTCGAACTTGCCGCCGCCGCGGGGCATCACGTTGAACATGTCCCGGTCTCGCACGGACTCCTCAACCATTACCGGGTCAACGAAGTAGCCATCCCTGAACGCGGCGACGAACGCCGGCACCTGCGAGGGGACGATGTCGAGAATGATGTCCGTATCGCCCGTGGCCCGATTCAGGCCATAGAAGTAGCCGGCAACGGAGCCGGTCAGCATGTAGGCAATGCCCGCGTCGTCGAGACGAATGGCGCACTCCATCAAGGGGTCGGTGTCTCCCGGGTTCATCACTCCTCCCTCCTGGCGCGGCGGTATCGTACCTGCTCAAGCGTCTCGCCCAACGCTGATTCAAGCTGGGCGATGTGCTCGGCATCGTGGTTCGCCCAGGCAAGCAGGAACGTCGAAACGGTGAACACGCCGTGTTCAACCGTCCGCCCCCTGCGTCCCCAGTCGGATGGTTGCAGACCGCGGAGGATGGCGACGCTCGCCTGGCGCTGGAGGGCGAAATCCGCGAGCAGCCAGTCTTTGCGGTCGCGGGTGTGGCTGCGGCGCGGTGCCCACTCGGCACCATCGATGAAACGGAGGGTAGGCGTCTCCTCGGCAAGCATCCGCTCCAGGGCAACGCGCATGCAAAGGTACTCGTCATCGCGGAAGTGGGCCAGGATCGTCCGCGCGTCCCATTCGCCCGCCCGCGCCGCATCCAGTTCAGCATCGGTTGATTCAGCGATGAGGTGGGCAAGCGTGACGGGCGTGGCGGCGAGCTGGGCGATGAGTTCGGCGTGCATGGCGGCATTGTATCCGGCGGCGGAGAGTGGCTCGTGCGCCGGGTGGCGGCGGCCTGTACGATTCGGCCGTATGCGCCAGGTGAATGAATCGCGCGTCGGCGCGAACGGGATTGAACTTGCACTTTTCGAATGGCCGGGCGATGGCCCCACCGTGTTTTTCGCCCATGCCACGGGGTTCCACGCCCGCTGCTGGGACCAGGTAATTGAGAGGCTGCCGGGATTCCACTGCTGGTCGATCGACATGCGCGGCCACGGACGCAGCGATAAGCCAGCACCCCCGTATTCATGGCGAAGCTTCGGAGAGGACGTGGCGACGGTGGCCGCGAAAGTTGGCATTTCCGGGGCGATCGGCGTGGGCCATTCCAAAGGGGGCTACGCCGTGACGCTGGCCGCAGCCCTGGAGCCACTGGTGTTTTCGAAGCTGCTGCTGGTGGACCCGGTGATCATGCCGAAGTCGGCGTACGTGCGCGTGCGCGAGGAATTGGCTGGTGACCACTTCGCCGCGCGGCGGCGCAACGCATGGTCCTCCGCGGATGAGATGTTCGAGCGCTTCAAGGACCGGGCGCCATTCAACATCTGGGACCCGGCGGTACTCCGGGACTACTGTGAGTACGGCTTGCTGCCCGCGCCGGGGAGCGACGGGTATGTGCTGGCCTGCCCGCCGGAGATCGAAGCGGCAACCTACGCCGCCAGCGCGGGCGAGGACATCTATGAGCAGATCGAGAAAGTCACGATCCCGGTGCGCATCCTGCGCGCGCGGGACCGGACCGGGCCCGTGGCGGGCGATATGAGCGGGTCGCCGACGAACCCGGACCTGGCTTCACACTTCGCGAACGCACTGGACGTGCCATTGCCGCAATATACGCATTTCATGCCCATGGAAGACCCCGGGTTCATCGCGGCCCAGGTTAAGGAGATGGCGAGCGGCTGAGGAACACGCGGGGCCGCCTGCGCGTTCTGCATGGTGGAGGTGGTCCAATGCGTTGGCGAATCACGGCCCTTGTTGGTGGCGCAACGCTGGCGATGACGGTGCTTGCCTGCAACGCCGTGGACGACCGGGATGGGACGGTCTCGGCGACGCCGGGCGGGCGGGCGAAGCTCGGCGAATCCGCCCTGCACCTGGCGAGGTTGGACGCCAGCCGCCAGGCGAAGGTTGAGCCGCTTGAAGTACGGATCAAAAGCCTGCGCCACGCGGGCTGGGATAGCTGCCTGGGATTCACGACTTCAGCAACCCAGGTTTGCCGGGAGCTGTTCGTGGGCGGGTACATCGCGCGTTTCGACGCTGGCGGCAGGGAGTGGCGCTACCACATCGCGGGGAGCGAGTGGGTTGGCCCGGTTGACCCCGCGAAGGGGACGGTGAACGACGGCTCGCCGGTGCCGCCCGAGATCCAGGCGGACCTGAACAGCGCGCTTGCCCAGTACGTGCGGGCGGAACTGACACAGCTTCGTTCCAGGGATACCGGCGGCCCGGTGACGGCGGTCATCACGGCGATCGCGCCGGTGGGCATGAGCGGCAGTTGCCTCGGCTTCGCCCTGGACAGCAATCCCGTGTGCACCGCCGACCTCGTGCCCGGCGCGGTGGTGCTGCTCGCCGCGTCCAACGGCAAGACCTACCGGTACCATGTTGCCCAGTCTGGTGTCGTTGCGACGGACTTCGAGAGAGGGAAGGCGATCGTGGAGCCCGACCCGGCGGACGTATCGCTCCAGGATCGGATGCGCGCCGACCTGGCCGGCCGGGTGAAGCAGCCGCTGGCCTCCATCTCCATGGTGGCCTTCCGCCACGTCGTCTGGTCCGATGGCTGCCTTGGTATCCAACTGCCCGGCCGGATGTGCACCCAGGCGCTGGTGCCGGGGTTCTACGCCGAGGTGGCGGACGAAAAGGGCGAGGTATACCGGTATCACGGGGCGAACGGACAGTTCGTTAACGCAACGCTGGAGCGGGGCGCCATCCTCGGGCCGCCGCCGCCCGCCGCACGCCCATAGCGGATCGCGCTTATCCGAACTGGATGAGCCGGTGCATCTCCCAGACCAGCACCTCAGCGCCCTGGCTGCCCGCTGTCATCGTTAACCCGTCCGTAAGCGTGACGCGGGCCGCGTCCCCGGCGGTGAGCTTGCCGGAGCCTTCAAGGTCGATTTCGCCGATGGCGGTGAAGACGTGGATGAACGGCGCATCCGGAAGGCGGACCTTCTCGCCCGCCTTCAAGCGGCCGGCCCAGAGGACGGCCCCGTCCTGGCGGATCGAGATGGCGGCATCGTGGCCCTGGCCGGAAGCGACGGGCACGAGCCCGCCCTTCGCCAGCTCGCCGTTGATGTCCAGCTCCATGTAGGCGGGCCGCACTTTCTCCGTATCTGGCACCACCCACATCTGCACGAGCTCAACGTCGCCGCCCTTCGTCGCGTTCATCTCCGAGTGGAAGATGCCGGTGCCGGCGCTCATGCGCTGCGCGAGGCCCGGGTGGATGAGGCCCTTGTGGCCTTCGGAGTCTTTGTGCTCCAGTTCTCCGCGCAGCACCCAGGTGACGATCTCCATGTCCCGGTGGGGGTGCGTGGAAAAGCCGGTTTCCGGCTTGATGATGTCGTGGTTGCTTACGAGGAGGAGGCCGAAGTGGGTGTTGTTGGGGTCGTAGTGGGGGCCGAAGGAGAAGGAGTGGCGCGAATCGAGCCAGCCGATCTGCGTGGCCATGCGCTCCTCGGAGCGGCGGACGTCGATTGCGGGCTGAAGTGCGGGCATTGGTGAGGACCTCCCGGAGTTGGCGTGCGGCCAACTCGTTGCGTGTACAACTATCTTAGCAGAGGCACGGCCGCCACACAAGAGTTGCATGTGCAACTACCTCGTCTATCATCACCGCATGGCCAACAGCATCCCTTCGGCGGCCACCATGCGGGCCTGGCGGGCGTTCCTGGAAGCACACTCGCGGTTGACGACAAGGCTGGGCGACGAGCTGGAAGCTGAGACGGGCCTGCCCCTGAGCTGGTATGACGTGTTGGTGCACCTGGCCGAAGCGACCGGAAACCGGCTGCGGATGACTGACCTCGCCGGGGCGGTGCTGCTCAGCAAGAGCGGACTGACGCGGCTCGTGGACCGGCTGTGCGCGGCTGGCCTGGTCGCGCGCTGCCCCGACCCGGACGACCGCCGGGGCACGTTTGTGGAACTGACGGAAGCGGGGAGGAACCGTCTTCGCGCGGCCTCGCCGGTGCATCTGCGGGGGATTGAGGAGCACTTCGGCCGGCACTTCACCGGACCCGAGGCGACGGCCCTGGCGACGCTCCTCGGCCGCATTCAGCGGTGAGCGGGAGACGGAGGGGGCCGCGAAGCGTAGGATCCCGCCATTACCGCAGGGGAGCGCGAGAACGTGGCCACAGCCCAGCCGTTGCCGTCCCAGGACGACGTCCTGAAGTACTTCGAGACATGCACCAACTGGGGCCGCTGGGGCCCCGATGACAGCGCGGGCACCGTCAACTTGATTACGCCGGACAAGCGCCGCGAGGCCGCGGGACTGGTGAAGACCGGCCGGGCAGTTTCCCTCTCGTACCCATGGAACCGGGTGGGCGGGCCCGGGAACTGGAACCCCGCCCAGCATTTCATGCGGGTCACGCCGGAAGCGTCCGTGGACTACCTCGGCATCCTCTACCACGGCTACGCGACGACCCACATCGACGCGCTTTGCCACATCTTCTGGCAGGGCAAGATGTGGAACGGCAAGCCAATCGCGGACGTGACGAGCATCGGCGCGCGAAGCGGCGGGGTGGAAGCGTGGAGCAACGGCATCGCGACGCGCGGCGTCCTCCTCGATATCCCGCGCCTGCGCGGGGCCAGCCACGTCACTGTGGACAGCCCCGTCCGGGGTTGGGAGCTGGAAGCGGCGGCCGGGAAGCAGGGCACACCCCTCCGTCCGGGCGACGCCGTCGTCGTCTACAGCGGCCGGAACTCGTACTACGCGGCCAACCCGGACCATGTCCCCGGGATGTCGCCATCGCCGGGGCTGCACGCGGACTGCATCCCGGTGCTGAAGAAGGCTGACGCGGCGCTGCTTGGCTGGGACATGATGGACGCGAGGCCATCGGGGTATGAGATGTTCGACAATCCTCCAGCGCCGGGGGGGCCAGTGCATGTCCTGGCCATCGTCTACATGGGCCTGCCCCTTCTGGACAACGCGCTCCTGGAGCCGCTGGCCGAGGCGTGCGCGGAGGAAGGCCGCTGGGAGTTCATGCTGACCCTTAACCCCCTGCATGTCCGCGGCGGGACCGGATCGCCGGCGAACCCGATCGCCATCTTCTGACTACGCGGGAAGAGCTGCGCTGCCGAATCTGGAAGTAGGCGCTCGTGGCGCCGGCCGCGGACACCTACTTGGCAGACGACTGCGAGGGTATAGTGATGCAACGCCGGACCCAGATTGAGGATACCAACGTGCGCTTCCCACTTCGCCGACACCACACGCCCGAAGCGGTGATGGAGCGCATCTCCCGCATCGAGGGGCAGTTCCAGCCAGAAGCGGCGATCGCCGAATCGCTCGACCGGCCCGACGCGCCGCACGCGTGGGCTACGCTGCGATCGGATGACGCGCCCGTTCCGCCAACGTTCCCCGCGGAGTCACCGGCAGCCGCGGGTGAGCCACCCGCAACAGCGGCTGATCCGGCGCCACCGCACGTGCTCCACGCGGTTGAAAGCAGGATGCGAAACCAATCGACAAGTGCTGATTCGCGTGCTGAACGCATGGTGCGCCAGGTCCGCGGCGAAGTGGAGCAGTTGAAGCAGACGCTGGACAGTTTCGCGTACGAACGCGACGACCTGCTGGAACTCGACACCCAGGCGCTGCTGGCCGACCCCGAGCACGCCACGACGCTGCCCCCCGCCGTCCTGGTGCGGGCGATTGTCGGGGCCGCTGAAGCGAATCAACGCCTTTGCAAGGAGCTGGATGAACAGCGCTCGAAGGCGGTTAAGTTGCAGCGGAAGCTGCGCGGCCTGAGGCGCGAAGACGCTGCGCGCCGGGCACGGCTGGGCACGCTGGAGGAAGTGATCGCCGCCCTCCACGCCAACCTGGAGGACCTCCGCCTCGAACGCGACCGTCCCCGGTTGGCGGGACCGCAGGCCCACGCACTGCGGGCGGGCACGGCGCAGATTCCACGCTCTTCATCCGGCGTGAATTCCTGTGAGTAACGCGGCCTACCGGGGCGCGCTAGTAATCAGCACACCCGGCGGGCGCGCGGGCCTGGCGGCTGACGCACGCCGGCTGCGCGCCGAGGCCCAGGCCCGCTACGGGGAGGTGGACCTGCTGGTGGCGGTGCTGCGTGACCACGTGCGCGACCTCCAGATCGAGCGCGACCGGCTGCGGGCGGAGCTGGAATCGACGAAGGCGCGCGCGCGCCTCGAGTCGGCCGCCTGGATGTGGCGCGGGATGAAGCCGGGCCGCTGAGTCAGTCTTCGTCCCGGGGTTGGGCGTCCAGGTCGCGAAAGCGGCGCACATAGCGGGCCGCCTTGCCGGCGCCTTCGAGATGCCAGTGGCGGTCTTCCAGGCCGCGCCGCTGGGAATCGAGCGCGGGCGAAGCTGGCACCTCGGCGGTGTGGTAGCCATTCGTTTCGGCGTAGGTCGCGGCCCGCTCAATCATCCAGAGTTCGAGGCCACGGCCGCGGTAGGCATCAAGCAGCGCCGGTTCGGAGATCAGCGCCAGCCCGCCCTTGCCGTCGCGCGCGCTGACCACACCGGCCACGCGGTCGCCGTCGGCCGCGACGAAGACGCCAGGACGCGAGCCCTGTTCGTACACCCACGGGTCCTCACCGGTGATCCGGCCGATCTCCGCGGCGTCGGAACGGCGCTGTTCGCGCACGGTGAGGAGGGCGAGGCGCTTTTCGAGGACGGCCATGGTCACAAGCTCGCCTTCATGCTCCTCTCGCGTGTGGCCCACGGTGCGATAGCCCCAGCGGTGAAAGACGGGCAACAGGCGCGAACCGTCCGGCGCCATGAGGCGCACAAACCGCAGCCCCCGGTCCTGGGCACGCATCTCCACGCCACGGATGAGCATCCGGCCCGCGCCCGCTGAGGCGGAGACGAGCAGGTCCCACCAGGCGACGCCTTCGTCGTCCCAGTGCCGCACGAGGCCCTGCAGCCGGCCGGACGCGTCGTAGGCGGCGAGAAACGCGTTGCCCGTTTGAAGGAGAATCGCCAGCGGGCCCACGAGAGTCACGCCAGCATCGCGGTAGAACTGCTCGCCGGTGGCGGCGTCGTCCGCGGTTACGGGCCTGATGGTGAAGCGCCGCGATGAAGGTGTGGGCATCCGGCGAGTATACCCGCCGGAGTGCTGCCCTGTTCGTTGCATGGTGAAACTCACTGTGCCAGAATGGCGGCCGAAAGGGTCACGCCACCATGCGGCGGCGGGACAGCCAGGAATCCCCGATGTTGCGCGCGCCCACCGCCCCCTCGAAGTGGCTCACCCTCATAGCCACCTGCCTCGGGCTCGGGATGCTGATGATCGACACCTTCGTGGTGAACGTGGCCTTTCCCGCAATCGGGCGCGACCTCAACGCCAGCCTGAGCACGGCCGAGTGGACCGTCACAGGCTACGTCCTGGTGTCTGGTATCTTCCCGGTCGCGATGGGACGGGTGGGCGATATCTTTGGACGGCGGCGCGTTTACATCAGCGGGCTGGCGCTGTTCATCGCCGCATCCGCGGCAGCCGGCCTGGCGCCTTCGATCGAGGCGCTCGTGGTCGCCCGCGTCTTCCAGGGGCTTGGGGCCGCCACGATGATGCCGGGCACCCTCGCCATCATCACGCAGGCGTTTCCACCACAGCAGCGCGGACTGGCCATCGGAATCTGGGGCGGCGTGAGCGGGCTCGGGCTGATCGCCGGGCCGATCCTCGGCGGCCTGCTCGTGCGCGGCGACGAGTGGCGCTGGATCTTCTGGGTGAACATCCCCGTCGGCATCGTGGGGCTGGTCCTGGCCGCCCTGTTCGTCCCGGAATCACGCGATGAGAAGGCGGCGCGTTATCTCGATTGGCGCGGACTCGTCACGCTTTCCGCGGCATTGTTCCTGCTGCTGTTCGGCCTCAACAGGGCGAACGACGAAGGCTGGACTTCGCCGTTGATCCTGGGGTGTTTCGCGCTCGGGGCGCTCTTGCTGACGGCGTTCGTGCTGGTGGAACAGCGGGTGAAGGCGCCGCTGGTGGACTTGAGCCTGTTCCGCACACCCTCATTCGTTATCGCCTGCCTGAGCGCGGGGCTCTTCTCAATGGCGGTCTTCGGCTCGCAACCGTTCACCAGCCTCTTCATGCAGAACTACCTGGGCTTTTCGCCGCTCAAGGGTGGGCTTGGGTTCATCCCGGCGACAGCCCTCGTGGCGGTGCTGATGCCCGTTTCGGGGATCCTCGGCCAGAAGCTGGGCCACCGCATGCGCTACATCATCATCGCCGGGTCCGTCTCGGTGGGCATTTCGTTCCTCTACCTTTTGCGGCTCGACACCGAGAGCAAGTACCTGGACGGCCTGCTGTTGCCGTTCCTCCTGCGCGGACTCGGGATCGGGCTCGTGATGTCCGCCACGTCCTACGCGGTGGTGAGCGCGATGCCGATGGCGAAGTCCGGGCTGGCTTCGGGGACGCTGACGATGGCGCGCAACATCGGCACCTCGGCGGGGGTCGCCATCTTCGGCGCTGTCTTTTTGAATTCGGTCGATACCAACCTCCCTTCAGACCTGGACGCGGCCGGCATCGCCCCGGCGCGGGCGGAGCAGGTAATGGTTGCCGCCCGCCACCTCAGCCCGGCCCGGACCGGGCCCGAAGAAGAGGTCTCGCGGCGCGGCGTGGTCGATGGCTTCCTTGCGCTGTCCGTCGCGGGCCTCGGGATAGTGACATTGGCGGCGGCGAGCGCGTGCTTCATCCGCTACCGGCCACACGCATCGCAGACCGTGGTGACCACGGCCAAGCCGGGCGCGGCGGCGACGCCGAACCCGGCCGAATCCTGAGGGCGGCGCCTTCGCGCGGCGTCACCTTTCGCTTCTGTTAGCTAGCGCGAACGCTGGCGGGAGACAGCGTGGCGCCCGGCCAGCGCTAGCCCCATGGCAGCGATGCCCAGTAGCCCCATCAGCGCCAGCGAGGTCCCGCCACGCGCCGCGAGGCCTGCGTTCCCCGTCGCCGGCGGGCCCGGCGCAACAGGCGGCGCGACGACCGGCGTAGAGGTCGTCGTCGCGGACGGCGAAGGTGTCGCCGTCCCGGTCGCTACAGGTGTCGCCGTCGCCGATGCCGCCGGTGTCACCGTCCCGGTCGTGGTTGGCCTCGCGGTCCCGGTCGCTGTCGCGGTCACCGTCCCCGTCGGTGTCACCGTCCCGGTCGTCGTTGGTGTCACCGTCCCGGTCGCCGTCGCCGTCGTCGTCCCGGTCGCTGTCGCCGTCGCGGACGCCGTCGATGTCGATGTGGCGGTTGGCGTGGTGGTTGAGGGGACGACCTCATTGGTCACGGTGACCGTACATTCAACCAATGCGCCACCGCCCCTCGCCGACCCGTTGCATTGATCGATAGTCACCGGGAGGCTGGCGGTCATGGTCGCGTTCACTGTGCAGAGATAGCTCCCGCCGCCGCCGTCGCCGGTGCCGTTGCACTGCGTAACCGCGGCCGAGGTGGTCGCGCCGGTCGGCGAGCAGCTACCCGTTGTGCCGCCGCCGCCGAACGAACCGATGCACTGGTTGACCGTCGCGGCCGTAATCGCAGCGGGACTTCCCGTGAAGTTGTTGGTGACTACGACGGAGCACTTCACGACGCCACCGCCACCATTGCCGGAGCCGTTGCACTGCTGGACCAGCGTCACCGGTTCGGCCGATGTCGTCGGCGTTGTTGTGCACGTCCCGCCGCCCGCGGCGATTGGCCCGGCCGCGCCCGTGCAGACCTTCACCGTCACGGTGGACAGCGTCCCCGTTGGCGCGCCCGCAGCCGTGACGTAGTTGTTTATCGTGACGGTGCAGGCGATACCCTGGCCACCCACGTTGCTGGCGGTGTCGTTGTTGCACTGCGTGACAGGCGCAGCCGCCGCATTCGCGGAGTTTGGCGACTGGCTGGCGAGCCCTATGGCGAGCATAGCCGCGGCAAGTACGAGCATGCTGCTCGTCCCCAACAATGTGCGGCGGAAAGCCATAGGCCTGGCTTCGGCGACGGTTGTCTTCAATTGGTGAACCCACCCTCTTCGTTGTTGCGTCCGACACCCTGTGTATGCGATTCGGCGATGGTTGTCTACCCTTGCGTTACATCGGGCCGCGGCGCTCGCCGTCATCGCGGCGCGCAAACGGGGCGAAACTCGCCCAAAAGAGTAGCGAGAGCACCAACCCGATCGACCCGACGACCATGAGGATGGCGCCGACAACCACGATGTCGAGGCCCACAACGGTTGCTTCCACCGCCCAGGCGAGGATCGCCCCAGCAGCGATGAGTAGAAGGCTTAGGG
>PNKC01000012.1 GCA_013822275.1 Anaerolinea sp.
CAGCCTCGCGCCAGGGGGCGCGCAGAAACGGAAGAGCAAAGCCATGGCCAAGGGCAAGGGCGACCGGATCATTATTCATCTCGCCTGCACGGAGTGCCGCGAACGGACTTACACAACCCAGAAGAACCGCCGTAACGACACGGACCGCATGGAGTTGTTGAAGTTCTGCCCGCGCTGCCGCGTGCACCGCGCGCACCGGGAGACACGGTAACCCGCTATGGCACGAACTACCCGGCGCCGCGCAGCCGTGGCGCCCACGCCTGCCACCGCTGAGAGCGCGGCTGAAACGCCCCGGACAGCGCGGAAAAATCTCCCGCGGCCCTCAGCCGCGGGAGCCTCGGGGGGGTCCGGCGGCCGGGGGCCTACCGCCCTCGGGACATCTGGCAGCGGCGGGCTCCGCCCGTCGCCGCGTAAGCGCCGCAACCCGCTCGGCTTCCTCGTCCGCCTCCAGCCGCGTTTCGTGGCAGACGTGGTTGCCGAACTGCGAAAGGTCACCTGGCCAACCTTCCAGGAAACCCGCTACCTCACCATCGTCGTCGCGATCGTTTCGCTCGCGGTCGGCATCGTCCTCGGGTCCATCGACTTTGTGTTCGGGTGGACCGTGGAGAAACTGTTCTTCTAAACCATGACTAGCGAACCGAAGCCAATCACTGCCCTCTCGGGCCTCAAGCCCGAGCCGAAGAAGGCGCCCCCGCGGCGCCGCAAGGACGACGACGTCCTCGAACAGGAACAGCTTTCGGACGATGAGATCAACGCCCCCGGCCGCCGATGGTACTTCCTCCACACCTACAGCGGCCACGAAAACAAGGTTCGCCACGCCATCAAGAGCACCGTCGAGCAGATGGACGCGAAGGACAAAGTCTTCCACGTGGTTGTCCCGACGGAAGACGAGATCGAGATCCGCGACGGCCAGCGCCGGACGGTCAAGAAGAAGCTCTATCCCGGCTACGTCCTGGTCCAAACCATCGAACTGAAAGAGGGCGACCCCGATTCGGACGAGGCCTGGCACATGATCCGGAACACGACCGGCGTCACAGGCTTCGTCTCTTCCGGCACGCGGCCGGTGCCACTCTCCCAGGACGAGGTGAACCATATCCTCCGGGCGATGCGCATGGAACAGCCGCGCGTCCGTGTTGGCTTCGCCGTCGGCCAGAACGTGCGCGTTGTGGATGGCCCGTTCGAAGACTTCGTCGGCACCGTCGTCGAGATCAACAGCGAAAAGGGCCGCGTCCGCGTCAACGTCAACATGTTCGGCCGCGAAACCCCGGTCGAGCTGGACTTCCTCCAGGTGGAGAAGCTGTAAACACGCCCCAACCGGCATAATCCCGGAGAAGCCGCTCATCGAGCGGCTTCTTCGTTTCCCGGGCCGCTACAATCGCCCGGTGCCCAGCACCCTGGCCAACCGCATCAGCATCTGGTACGAAGCACTTGGCGACCCGGCTGGCCCGCCCGTCCTCCTGGTCATGGGCCAGGGCGCGCAGGCCACCGGATGGCCCGCCCCCTTCTGCCAGGCCCTTGTCGCGGCCGGCCTCTTCGTCATCCGCTACGACAACCGGGACGTGGGCTACTCCACGTGGTTCGCGGACGGTGAGGCCTACACGCTTGAAGACATGGCCGCGGATGCCGTTGGCCTGCTCGACGCCCTCGGCATTGAGCGCTGCCACCTCGTTGGGGCGTCTCTGGGCGGCGCCATCGCCCAGCTGGTCGCTATCGCCCACCCGGGCCGCGTGCTCTCGCTGACATCCATCATGGCGTCCGCCGGGAGGGACACACCGGCCGACGGCGGACGGGAGGCATTACTCGACCGCTTCGAGCGCGAGCGCCTGGCCAGTGACGCCGAGGCGATCGAGGAGTCGGTCGAGAGCTGGCGGATGTGCGCCGCGAAGAGCCAGCCCTTCGATGCGGAGTGGTGGCGTGAGTTCGTTACCGATCAACACCGCCGGCGCCCCAACCCGCGCGCGAACGCCCACCATCGGCGGGCCATGGAACGGTCTGGCTCGCGGCTCGCGAGCCTCGCGGGGATCAGCACCGCGGCGCTCGTCATCCACGGCGACGAAGACCCGCTCGTCCCGCTCAGCGAAGGTGAAGCCGTGGCGCGTGCCATACCGGGGGCAAGGCTCCACGTTGTGCGCGGCATGGGCCACGAACTGCCACCACGCGTCCTCACCGAAATCGCGGCCGCCATCGCAGGCTTCATCCAAGAAGCGGCTCGGTCCGCGCGTTAAGGCCCTGGAAACTCGCCCCCTGCCGGTGCGCCGGCCGTCCTTCTACACTCTTCCCATGCGCGAACCCTCCCGCCGCGACTTCCTCAAGCTCGGCCTGGGCGCGGGCGCGTTCGCCTTCGCCGGGTGCGGCCGGGAACCTCCACGGCGCGACGCCCTCGCGCCGCCCGCCTCCACAGTCACCGTCCCTGGCATAGCCCGTGACGATGCTCCCCCGTCCACGCCTCCTCTGTCACCAACCCCAAAACCAGTGCCACCGCAATCGCGCGGCGAGCGCCTGCTCCTCCCGGGCACGCCGAGCGAGACCATCCTCACGATGGAGTTCAGCGGCAAGGCGGGGCCCGTGCTGATGGTGCTGGGTGGCGTCCATGGCAACGAACCGGGAGGTTGGCTGGCAGCCGAGGAGGTCGCTTCCTGGCCGCCGGCCGCCGGCGGCCTGATCGTTTTGCCGCGGGCCAACCGCATCGCCGTCGCCAACTTCGTCCGCACGACGGAGGAGCTTGGTGACCTGAACCGCCTCTACCCGGGTTCACCGGAGAGCCCGCTGCCGATGGGACGGCTGGCCGCGGAAATTGTCGCTGCCGCGCGCGAGTTCAACGTCGACGTAGTCCTGGACCTGCACGAATCGTGGGCCTTCTACAACGGCCGTAGCCAGAACGGCACTGCCTTCCTCGGGCAGACCGTGACGACCGGGATCGGCCCCCGCAACCCGTCCCTCGGCCGCGACATCATCGCGCGGGTGAATGGCAACATCTCGGTGGAACGTGACCTGCTGGTCGAGCGCGACGGCTCCGCGTTTCGCAGCGACCCCACCCTCGGCGCACCCGGCCCCGGCCAGTCACAACGGGGGCGCAGCTCCCTCTCACTTGGCGGACACGTGGAGGGACTGACGCCAATCCTCGTGGAGATGGGCCAGAAGGACCAGCCCATCGCGCGTCGCACGGAGCTGCACCTGCAGGTTGCCCGAGCGGCGATGGAGCTGCTGGGCATAGCCTGAGCCGCACTCGCCTGCTGCCACCACGGGGCGGCTGCCGGCAGAGACGCCAATCTGAAACGGTCACTGAGCAGCAACACTGGGCGCCGCCCCCGCGAATTCGCTAGACTGCCGCGGAGCATTCCCCAGGGAGTCACCATGAGCAGCGCGACCGTCCCCTTCCACGCCGAGATCCCTCCGCCCGTCGTCCAGGAAGTGAGCGCCGGCATCTTCGCCTACATCCAGATGGACGGCAGTTGGTTCCTGAACAACACCGGCACGATCGTGGGCGAGCGTCACGCGACAGTGATCGATTCGACGGGCACCGAAGCCCGCGCATTGGCCTTTCACCGCGCGCTCCGGACGGTCACGGACAAGCCCGTCAACACCCTTATCAATACGCACAGCCACGGCGACCATACCCACGGCAACTTCGTCTTCGCGCCAGAAGCCGCGATCATCGGCCATGAACTCTGCCGCCGCGAAATCCGGGCCGTGGGCAACCTCGCGCACGCCCTGTTTCCGATGATCGAATTTGGCGACTGCCCCGTTACTCCCCCGTTTGTGACCTTTCAGGACCAGTTGAACGTCTATGTGGACGACCTGAAGGTAGAACTCATCTTCGTCGGCCCGGCCCACACCACGAACGACATCGTCGCCTGGATCCCGGACCGCAAGCTTCTCTTCTCGGGCGACATCATCTTCAACGGCGGTACCCCCTTCGCCCTGGGCGGCTCCGTTGCAGGCTGGATGGTCGCGCTGGAGCGGATCGAGGCGCTCGGCGCGGAAACCATAGTCCCCGGCCACGGCGCCGTCTGCGGTCCCGAACTCATCGCGGATGTGCGCGCCTACCTGCAGTTCGTACAGGAGGTCGCGCGGCGCGGCTTCGAAAAGGGCACGCCTCCGCTGGAACTGGCCACCGCCCTGGACCTCGGCCGCTTCACCCAGCTCCACGACCGCGAGCGGCTGGTGCCGAACATCCACCGCGTCTACTCCGAGCTGAAGGGCGAGCCATGGGGCACTCCCCTCAACGCCGGGCAGATGTTTACGGAGGTGCTCACCTACAACGGCGGCCAGCCCCTCCGCTGCTTCGCCTGAGCCGACGACACCCACAGCCCGTAGATCGCGCCGCATTTTCTGCTTCGGGCACCCGCGCCCCGAATTTCCCGTGCGCCCCCGCCTGCTACAATCACGAGTGGAGAGGTGTCCGAGTGGTTGATGGTGCCGCTCTCGAAAAGCGGTGTGGCGCAAGTCACCGGGAGTTCGAATCTCCCCCTCTCCGCCACTCAACCCCACCGGTCGCCGTCGAAAAAGCGGGCCGCGCCGTGGGTGTATGATCTCCCCATGAGCGTCACCGTGAATGACCTGCCCGAACTGTTGAGGCTGATCCGCTCGAATCCCGAGTGGCGCGAAGCTGTGCGCCGCGAAATCCTCACGGGCAAGCCAGCGCTCTCACCAAGCCAAACGTCGTGATGAACGAAGACATCCAGGGTATCCGGCGTTCGATGGCGAACATCGGCCGCTACCTCGATTCTTGGGAAGCGCGGCTTTGCCAGCAGGAGTGGCAACTCCACTTCTCCGGCCGCTTCGGCCCGATCATTCGGCGCGCCCGTCTCGTCACTCCCAGTGACCTCGACGCGTTCGAAGATGCCTACGACGCAGGCAACCTTAACGCGGACGAGGCCTTGGCCGTTCGCCAACTCGATATCATCGTGGAAGGCGTGCAGGGCGGCCGCGGCGCCGCCGTGACACCAGCCCTCCTCGCCGTCGAAGTCTCCGTCACTATTGACCGCAACGATGTCGCTCGCGCGCGAGACCGCGCGGCCATCCTCCGCAAGGTCGGCTACAACGCCATCCCCGTGGTCGCCGGGGCGCGGATGGACGCGTCGCTCCGCGACGCCGCCGAAGCAGAGGGTGTCCGGGTGCTCTTGCGGCCAGAGGACGTCTTCGAAGTCGCCTGATTCACCGAACCCGCGCCGGCACCCGAGCCCCCTTTCCGATTACCATCCGCCGGTTTGTCCCGCCATTGACCGTGCGGTAGACTCCGGCAACCACGTCAAACGTGCCAGCGAGCGCATGGAGGTACCCAGATGCCGAATTTCCCCTCGGTCGAATGGTTCAAGGCAGCCGCCGACCTGCTGAACAAGTCCGATAGCTTCAAGCGGTTGGGCACTTGCGATGCCGAGATGGGCGTCCAGGTGGATGACAAGTACTACGAGATCGACTTCGAAGCCTTCGAAGTGCGGGACGTGCGTGAGATCGACGCCCGCCGCGCCGAGGAGCTGGACTTCACCCTTGTGCAATCCGGCGAAGCCTGGCAGGCGATGCTGGAAGACATCAAGAAGAACGGCCGCGCCACCCACGACTTCACCCTCAACTCGCTCGATCTGCGCAGCGCCGAGGAGTTTGCCCGTGGTAAGGACTACCACCGCCGCGACGCCTTCTACCGCTTCAACCAGACCTTCCAGGAGTACTTCGACCTCACCGCGAAGATGGAGACCACCTTCCCCGCGCGGGTGTAGACTCCCGCGCACTTGAAGATCGAGTTCGCCAATCGCCGCCTCGAAGCCTGCTTCCGGGATGCCGCCGTGGCGCGCCGGACTTGGGGCGCGGTGGTTGGCCGCCGCTACGTCCACGGATGAAGCCTGCTGATCTGCACGAGTCCGCGCCACTCCGCTTTCACGCCTTGCACGGGCCAAAACAAGGGCGCTACGCCCTTACCGTTCACGACCGGTGGCGCATGGAAGTGACGCTGGAAGGTGATACGCTCCGTGTCGAGGAGGTCTCGAATCACTATGGCGACTGAGAACGTGTATTCCAACCTTGCCATCCCTCCAGGCGAGTTCCTTCAAGAAGAGGTTGAGGCGCGCGGACTGCCCGTGGCAGCACTCCTCGAAGCACTCCATCTCCAACCGCGCCAACTCGAACGATTGCTAGCTGGCGACGAACGAATCACCGCCGAAATGGCGCTCGATCTCGAAAACCTGCTCCAACTCTCGGCGGACTTCTGGCTGGGTCTCCAGGCTGAGTACGACCTCACCCTCGCCCGCAATCGCCGCCTCGCCCAGTCTGCCTGACTCCCCGCAGAACTACACCTCTTGCCCAAACCCCGCCACCGCCTGATTCACGAACGCGCCTCCTGAAGCGCCCCCACCCGCGCCGGCTCCAGCAGGATGGGCCCCAGCACCTGCATCGCCTTGCACAGTTCTCCGCCGACTTCGCGCCCAAGGTCGGTCGTCAGCTTCGTGAAGTGGAACACCCGGTGAAGCCGCCGCCAGGAGGTAGTCCACACCTCCAGCTCCCAGCCGGGCCCCAGGCTGGCCATCAGCTCCGAGGCACGCTGCGACAGCCGGAAAGCCCAGAGGTCGTTCGCCTCCACCGGGCCTTCGAAGTGCAAACCCAGCTCCACCTGGCCGCGGCCGACGTGGGGTTGCAGTTCGAAGTGCGCCGCCGGGTCGCCGAAGTGGAGTTGGAGGATGGTCCACATCACCTTCCGTTCGGGGCGCGGGAAGTCCGCCGGCAGCGCGGCCAGCGCCTGGTCTTCGCAGAAGAACACGAACTCGCGCGCCTTCAGTACGCCCTCTCGCGTCGGCATGACGGAGAGTGTAGACCAGCTCGCCGCTGGGCGGAGCGCTGCCAGCGGCTAGAATGGCGCAGTGGACTACACCGAAGCCCTCGACTACCTCATGTCCTTCACCGACATGGAACGCGGCTACGTCGCCCAGTCTTCGGCGAACCCCACGATGTCGCTCGCCTCGGTGCGTTCGCTGCTGTCGCGCCTCAACGACCCCCACCTTGGCCGGGGCACAGTCCACGTAACCGGCTCCAAGGGCAAGGGCAGCACTGCCCACATGATCGCCGGCATCCTTCGCCGCAACGACGAAGAAGTCGCCCTCTTCACCAGCCCCCACCTCCATTCGTTCACCGAGCGCATCGCGATCAACGGCGACGCCATCTCCCCCGAGGAGTTCGCGGCGGGACTCGAAGGCATCCGGCCGGCAATCGAAGCCGAGCGCCAGAGCTTCCACGGCAGCGCCAGCACCTTCGGCGTCCTCACGGCCTTGTTCTTCTGGCTCACGCGGGCCCAGGTGAAGCACATCGATTGGCAGGTGGTCGAAGTCGGCCTCGGCGGGACGTTCGACGCCACCAACGTCTTTGACGCGCCGGACGTCGTGGTCATCACCCCCATCTCCCTCGAACACACCCAGATCCTGGGCGAAACCACCGAAGCCATCGCCCGCGACAAGGCGGGCATCATCAAGGCCGGCGCCACCTGTGTCCTCGCCCCCCAGCAGGACCCCCGCGTGGTGGAAGTCGTCCGCGAACGCTGCGACGATGTTGGCGCGAAGCTGGTCGAAGTCGCCGCCCTGTACGAGACCGAGCCCCTGGAGCGCTTCCCCTTCGGCCAATCGTTCCTCCTCCACGGCCCCATGGGCACGCGCGAGATGCGGACGCCCATGCTCGGCAAGCACCAGTTGACGAATGCCGCGACCGCCGTCGCCGTCGCCGAAGCCCTTCGCGCCCGCGGCCATGCCATCTCCGAAGCGGCCGTGATCGACGGCATCGCCCATACCCGCCTGCCGGGCCGGCTCGAGGTCATGGGCCAGAAGCCGCTCATCGTCGCCGACGGCGCCCACAACGGCGATAGCGCCGAAGCCCTCGCCCACGCCCTCAAGGAATACTTCACCTGGCGGCGCCTCTTCCTCGTCATCGGCGTCACCAAAGACAAGGACGTGCGCGCCATGGGCTTCAAGCTGGCGCGCCTTGCCGAACTCATCGTCTGCTGCGGATTCCGCAACCCGCGTTCTCGCGACCCGTACGAAATCGTCCAGGAGATCGGCTTCCTCGGCCCGGCCGCCGTCGCCGAACCGACCGTCGCCGAAGCCCTCGAGACCGCCCTCTCCCACGCCGAACCGGACGACATCGTCTGCGTCACCGGCTCCCTCTACGTCGTCGCCGAAGCGCGCGAACAGATCCTCGGCGAAAGTGTGCTGCGGCCGTAGCGCCCCCGACGGCGCCCGGAGGCCGTGTTTCTGTTGACAGTCTGCCGGCGCGTCCCGAAGATCCTCTGGGGCGGCGCGCCCGTCGGCGATAGCCAGGTTTCGGCGCGCGCCAAGAAGGGGACTTTCGGATGGCCAGCTACTGGGATCGATATTGGCAGGCTCGGACGAGCCGGCGGCGGCTGCTCGGGACAACAGGCTTCGCAGCCACCGGCCTGGCCGGGTTGGCGCTCGTTGGCTGCGGCGACGATGACGATGGCGGCGACAGCGGCGGCGGCGGTAACACCTCGCTGACCCCCATCGCCCCAACTCAGGATGCGAGCGCTCCGCAGAAGGGCGGTACGCTTCGCTCGCTCACAAACATCGGCTCAATCATCGACCCTCACAGGACGAACACACCCGCCGAGTCGCTGGCGATCTGGGGGCGCGTGGGCAACACGCTGATGCGTTTCAGCACGAAGGAACCGGGCCTCACGGAGGGTGACCTCGCCGCCGGCAACCCGGAGGTGCCGGGTGACGGCCTGACCGTTACCTTCAAGCTTCGCCCCGAAGCAAAGTGGCAGAACCGTGCTCCGGTGAACGGTCGCGCCGTCACGGCAGAGGACGTGAAGCTGAGCTTCGAACGAATAAAGGACCCGGCGATCACCTCGCCGCGCGCGGGCCAGTTCGGAAACGTGCTGTCGATTACCGCGATCGACGCCCAAACGGTGCAGTTCAAGCTGAAAGCGCCTCAGGCCGACCTCTTCGCCGTAATGTCGGACCAATACAACTTCGTCATCCCGAAGGAGGTCGCCGTCCGCGGACTGGACGCGATCAAGACGGCGGCCGACGTGATTGGCTCCGGCCCGTATGAACTCGATTCCTTTGTCGCCGCGCAGAAGTTCGTTCTCAAGCGCCGCGCGGACGGCTATTGGCGCCCGAATACGTCATGGCTTGACGCCTTCGAGTACACCCATCAGACGGACAACCAGCAGGTCGCGAACGCGCTGCGGGCGGGCCAGGCCGACGTTGGCGGACTCCCCGTGGACCTCGTCAAGACGTTCGAGGGAGACAAGGCTTTCACGATCACCAAGGCGGCCACGCCCACCCGCGAATGCCTCCTGATCAACCACAACAAAGATCGCTACAAGGACCCGAAGGTGCGCCTGGCGCTTTCGCGGGCGATCAACCGGGCCCAGGTCTACGAGACGGTGTTTGGCGGCGGCGGCGTGGTCGGCGGGCCGATGACGCCGGCGGCCCCGTTCTGGGCGCTCCCGGAGGCCGAGCTCAAAAAGCTCCCCGGCTACGGCGACCGGGCGACGGAAATCAGAGAAGCGAAGGCCTTGCTCAGCGCCGCCGGTTTCCCGAACGGCTTCGAAGAGACAGTGCTGACAGTGACCGCCTTCGACACGGAGAAGGTCCACGAGGTCGTGGTGTCCAACCTCCGTGACGTTGGCATCACCGTCAAAACGGAGAACGTGGGTACGGACTTTGCCGCGAACTTCCTCCCGCGCGAAGTGAAGCGTGAGTACAACCTCGCCACGACCCTATTCCTGTCAGGCGGGTACCCGGACGCGCAGCTCCTTCTGTACCACCACAGTAACGTGAAGGAGATTGGCACGCGTAACTACGGCGACTTCGCGTCGCCGGAACTGGACAAGAAGCTCGAAAAGCAGGCCACGATCTACGACGCAAAGCAGCGGCAGTTGCTCGTGTACGAGATTCAGAAGGACCTGATAAACGGGCCCGGCCCGGTGTGGATGGGATCGCGTGCCGTGTTCGGCGTGTGGAGCGCCAAAGTCCGGAATGTGGTCGCCTACCCCTTTGCCTCGGCGTTCTACGAGGCCGAAAACGTCTGGATCAAGTCCTGAGTGCGACGTTGACGCCGCAAGACGCGGGCTCGGGACTTCCGACCGCGTCTTGTCTGCTCGGTGAGGGCCCGTAATGCCACAGTTCGTGCTACGCCGGTTGGTGCTTTCGCTGCCGACTCTCGTGATCGTTTCCTTCCTGATCTTCGGGATGGTGCGGATCAACCCGGACTCGATCGTGGCTGCCAGGCTCGGTGAAGGGTACACGGAGGACCAGGCGGCCCGAATACGGGACCAGTACGGGCTCGACGAACCGGTGGTTACCGAGTACGCCCGGTGGGTCGGGAACATCCTGCGCGGAGACTGGGGGGAGAGCGCCTACACCTTCGAACCAGTCCTCAAAGAGATGGGCCCGAAGATCGCTGTGACGCTGGAGCTGGCTCTGTTCGCGATCGTTTTCGCAGTGATCATCGGGCTGCCCGTTGGCGTGTTTTCCGCCATGCGCCAGGACCAGTGGCCAGATTACGTGCTCCGTACAAACGCCATCCTCGGCCTCTCCGTCCCCGGGTTCTACGTGGCCACGGTTGTGCTCGCGATCCTCGCCAACCAGTTCTCCTGGATCCCGGACATCCGCTACCACTCCTTTCTCGATGACCCGCTTGGCAACCTGAAGCAGATGTGGCTGCCCGCGCTGATCCTCTCGCTCGGGACTGCAGCTTCGGTGATGCGCTACTCCCGCACGATGATGCTTGAGGTACTGCGCCAGGATTACATCCGCACCGCATGGGCGAAGGGACTCAGCGAGAGGGTGGTCATCTTCCGGCACGCCCTCAAGAACGCCATGCTGCCCGTCGTCACGATCCTCGGCTTGACCATGGCCGCGCTCGTAGGCGGCACGGTCATCTTCGAAACCCTCTTCGGCCTCCCCGGCCTGGGACGGCACCTGACCGGCGCGGTCCAGCGCAAGGACTTCGTCGTCATCCAGGGGGTAACTCTCTTCTTTGCCGTCGCTGTTGTCGTCATCAACCTCATCGTGGACATCAGCTACACGGTTCTTGACCCGCGCTCGAGGCCGCAAAGATGAGCCAGACGGAGGCAACGGTGGTCCCATTCGGCGCCCCGAAGGCCCTGACGTCCGGGCCGCTGTCCCGCGCGGTGAGCTTCATAGCGTTGCTCGCACGCCGCAAACCGATGGGTTTCGCCGGACTCCTGTTCATCGTGCTCATGGTCCTTGTCGCCGCCTTTCCGCGCGTGATAGCCACACACGATAACCCCGGCGCTACCAGCGTCGCCCCTCGCTTCCAGAGCTACTGCCTCGGCCCCAGGGACACGTTCCTCTGTCCCACCGTCGTCGAGCGGTCCGCCCTTACGGGCGACCGGACTGTGCCGGGTTCGCTCAAGCAGCCTTTCGGCACCGACAGCGTGGGACACGATAACTACAGCCGGATTGTGTTCGGCGCGCGCTGGGCGCTGTACGTGGGGGTCGGCGCGGTCCTTATCAGCACCACAATCGCCCTCGTGGTCGGCCTCACGAGCGGCTACTTCCTGGGCAAGTACGACGCGGCGGTCCAGCGCGTGGTCGATGCGGTCATGGCGCTTCCCACCCTTGTTGTGCTCCTGGCGCTGCCAGCCATGATCGGCAAGGCGGACCTGGACGGCCCCCTTCCTTTCGACGAGCCGTCGGTGACCTTCTTCAAGCTCGTTGTGATCCTTGGCATCCTCGGCGGAGCGGGTGGTTCGCGCGTCATCCGCGCTTCCGTGATCTCCGTGCGTTCCGCCCAGTACCTGGACGCCGCCCGCACGATTGGCGCCACCGACGGCCGCATCATGCTGCGCCACGTATTGCCAAACATCTTTGGCGCGCTCATGGTCCAGGCCACAATCAGCCTTGGTGGCCTCATCCTCGCCGAGGCGGCGCTCAGCTTCCTCGGCTTCGGTGTGGTGGACCCGAACAAGCCGACGTGGGGCCAGATGTTGAACCGTGCCCAGCAGGTCGCGAGCGTGCATCCCTGGCAGGCGATCTGGCCGGGACTCTTCATCGCCCTCGCCGTATTCAGCTTTAACATGCTCGGGGACGCCCTGCGCGACCTCCTGGATCCCCGCCTGCGGGGCGCCCGCGGGGGCTTCGGCTAACAGCTGGGGCGGCATCGCGAGCATGGTCAAGGATCGCTGACCGGCCACGGCACGTGTGGCGCGGGCGAGGCATGAGGCCTGAGACCGGAGTCGCCCCCGGGGATGAGGGCGAACGCGCTAAGTCCTTCCGGGGAAGGACCATTAACGCAAAATCAAAACCGATCCGGCGCCTGGAAGCCATCTCCGGGCGACCCTTGCGAGGCGCGGCACTGCACCGCTTGCTTTCGCGCGCGGTACGGACACGCGTGATCTACGCTCGTGCTCCGTGCTCCGCTCTTTGCTCTTTGCTCTTTGCTCTTTGCTCTCTGCTCTCTGCTCTCTGCTCTCTGCTCTCTGCTCTTTGCTCTCTGCTCTTTGCTCTTTGCTCGCCGCTCGTGCTACGGTGAACCTCCTGCGCTCCCGCATGGGAAAAATTCGGGGCCTGTTGGCCTCCTCGCACAGAAGGCGGGGTGATCCCCTCTCATTGGCAGAAGTCATTGTCGGCGATAACGAGTCGTTCGAAGGCGCCCTGAAGCGCTTCAACAAGCGCGTCCAGCAGGATGGCATCCTTGCGGAAGCCCGCCGCCGCGAGCACTACGAAAAGCCGAGCGTGAAGCGCAAGAAGAAAGAGGCCGCCCGCCTCCGCAAGCTCCGCAAGAAGCAGCTTCGGAGCGAAGCACGAGCCCTCACCCGGCGCTAACCGGGAATCACACCAAGACGTGCAGGCCCGGGCTTCCCGGGCCTGTCCGTTTTCCACCCCTTACCGAGGTCTCATTCATGGGCAGATTGCAAGACCAGATCCAGGCAGACCTTGCCGATGCGATGCGTGCGAAGGACGAAGTCCGCAAGAGCAGCATCCGCATGCTCATTGCCGCCCTCAAGAACGCCCAGATCGAAGCGCGCAAGGAGCTGGATGACGCCGC
Organism: Anaerolinea sp.; assembly: GCA_013822275.1. GTDB lineage: Bacteria > Chloroflexota > Dehalococcoidia > Tepidiformales > Tepidiformaceae > PNKC01. The sequence continues at coordinate 13,018 of PNKC01000012.1, forward strand.
TGTCCTCGCCGTGGTCCAGAAGCAGGTAAAGCAGCGCCGCGAGAGCATCATCGAGTTCAGGAAGGGCAACCGCGAAGACCTCGCCCGGCAGGAGGAGGCCGAGATCGCCGTCCTCGGTGAGTACCTTCCCGCGCAGGCATCGCGCGAGGAGATCGTTGAGGCCGCCCGGAAGGTGATCGCCGAAACCGGCGCCTCCGGGCCCAGGGACATGGGCAAGGTGATGCCCCCACTCTCCAAACAGTTCGGCGCGAGCGCTGACGGGCGGACGATCAGCGAAGTGGTGAAGGAACTGCTGGGCCCCTGATGGCCGTCCGCGCCGTCCTCTTCGATTGGGATGGCACGCTCGTGCGGAGCGATTCGTTCGTCCTGGGCGCGCCGGCCGCCGCCGTGGCCCACTACGCCCGGCAAAGGCTCCACCTGGCCCTTCGGAGCGAAGACTTCGAGCGCGCCTTCCGGGCGGTGCTGCCGTCCTATGAAGCTGGCAGGACCGGGACTTCTCCCCATATCGACGCCCTCATTGGCGCTGCCTTCACCTGGCTCGGCTGGACCGTGGGCGCGAACGATGTCGATGCCTGCGGGCGCCTCTTCTTCCGTGAAGCGACCGCCCGCCTGGATGTGTACGACGATGCCCGTGCCCTCCTCGCCTCGCTCAAGTTCCGGGGTTACCGGATGGGAGTCGTCACCAACGCGATCTTTCCCGGGCGCCTCTTCGGGCCCCTTGTCAACGAACTGGGCCTGGCGGGCTACCTCGAGGCAATCGTCTCGTCCGCCGACGTCGGCCTGGCCAAGCCGAACCCCGCCATCTTCCACCGCGCCCTCCAGACGATGGGCCTCGACCCGCAGGAGACCCTCTTCGTCGGCGACCGCGTTGAGACGGACATCATTGGCGCGCGGGCGGCCGGGCTGCGGGCGGTCTTAATCCAGCGCACGGCGCGGGCGCGCGACGCCTCTGGCTACCTCGTTATCGAACGGCTCTCGGCGCTGAACGACCTGCTGGGCGAAAACCCGGTCTGATGCCCGCCGGTAATCTTGCCCCGTAGTTCGGTATCATCTGGGATCCATGTTGCGTCGCCGCCCGCCCCCAACCGTCTCGCGCAAGGCCGCGGCCGCCTTCGGGCTCGCCGTCGCGGCCGCGGCCGGCCTGCTGGTCGTGCCTCTGCTTTCGTTCAACCGGGGCATCAGCGAAGGCGACATTGCCACGCGCACGCTGGAGGCGGCCCGCGATGAGACGTTCGAATCGGAAGGCCTGACGGAGGTAGCCCGCGCCCAGGCGGCGGAGGACGTCGCCGAAGTTGCCCTCCCGCTTGACCCTGCCAAACGGCAGCAGCAGGTCGATCGCCTTAGCAGCTACCTGGACCAGGTTGAAGTGGTCATCCTGCGGGCCGATTCCAAGCAGACCAAGCTGGAGCAGGTGACGCAGATCGCAACGCCCGCACCGATGACCAACGAAGGCCGGCTCGCGCTCATCGAAATGGACCGCGCGGCACTTGAAGCCTTCGCCCAGCGCGCCGTCCGCGCGATCACGGAGATTCACAACCGCCCGCTCACCCAGGAGGCGATCGCCGCCCGCATCGACGAGTATCTCGCCGCTCCCGCCTCCAATGTCACACCAGCGGACCGTTCGGTGCTCGGGGCCGTGCTCCGGGCCTTCGTTACGCCAACGTTCCAGGTCGATACCGCGGCCACCCAGGCGAAGCGCGACGAAGCGCGCGCCAACGTCTCACCCGTGGTCGTTACCTACACGCGCGGCCAGGTGATTGTGAACGAGGGCCAGCGGATCAAGGCAGAGGATATCGAAGCCCTCAAAGCCACGGGCGTCATTGATGAAGTGCTCGACCCATACGCTATCGCCGGGGGGGCTCTTGCCGCGGCCGCTTTCGGCTCGCTGTTCGCTGTCTACACCTACCTGCTCCAGCCTTTCCAGGCGCCCCATCGGCGCCGGATGCTCCTTGTCGCCGTGTGCATGATCACGGTCCTCGCCGCGGCACGCGTGGGCCTTCCCCTTGTCACGCCGGACACTGCCCAGCACTACTTCGCCTTCGCCCTCCCGGTCGCGGCTGCGGCGATCGTCGCCGCGGCCTTCGCGGATGTCAGCTTTGCCGCGCTGGTGGCGGTGGCCACGGGCCTCTTCGCGGCACTTGTCGGCGCCACGGAACCGCAGCTCGCCGGCTCGTCGTTTGTCGGCTCACTGGAAGCGCTGGAACTGGCCATGGCCTACGTCGCGGGCGGCCTCGCCGGGGCGGCCACCATCCAGCGGGCCGAACGGATCGGCCGCTACGCCCTCGCCGCTATCGCCGTAACGCTTGCCACCGGCGTTGTCATGCTCATCTTTTGGCTCGTCGGCACTCCCCGTTCCAACGAAGCCCTTGCCTGGATTGGCCTGGCGTCCGCGCTCAACGGTGCGGGCTCGGCGGTACTCGCCCTGGGCGGCTTCGTCCTCCTCTCCCTGGCCTTCGGCGTGACCACGCGCCTTCAACTCATGGAGCTCGCCCAGGCCGACCATCCCCTTCTGCGAAGGCTCCAGGACGAAGCACCCGGCACCTATCACCACAGCGTGCTGGTTGGCGCCCTTGCTGAGCGCGCGGCGGCGCGGATTGGCGCGGACTCACTTGTCGTCCGCGTTGGCGCCTACTACCACGACATCGGCAAGCTTGCCCAGCCCGGCTACTACATCGAAAACATGCTGGAAGGCGAACCGAGCCCGCACGAGATGATGGAAGCGGCGATGAGCGCCGCCATCATCCGCGACCACGTGGCGAACGGGCTGGAGGTCGCGCGCAGATATCGAATCCCCCAAATGGTCCGCGATTTCATCCCGGAGCACCACGGCACGCGGCTGGTTACCTTCTTCTACCGCAAGGCTTCGGATAACGGCGCCAGGCCCGATGCCGAGGCGTTCCGCTATTCCGGGCCCCGCCCCCAGACCAAGGAAACCGCGCTCGTCATGCTCGCGGATTCCTGCGAGGCCGTGGCCCGCGCGAGCCAGACGGAAACCCGCGCGGTGCTCGACGAACTGATCGACAGCGTCTTCGCCGAACGTCTGGCTGAAGGTCAGCTGGATGAGTGCGACATCACCATGCACGAACTCCAGGAAGTCGCGGCGTCGTTCAAAGCAACCCTGCGCGCCGTTTATCACCCGCGAGTGCAGTACCCCGACCCGACGCCGGAAGAGATAGCGGGCATGGCCCGCGCGGAAGCGTGAGACTCAGATAGTCGTCTCGACCGAGAGCGTGCGGTCGCCGCCCGCGGGGACGCGGCTGCTCAGTCCGAGGATCTCCAGCCCGACGACCTTCTCGTCGGCGTCGAAATCCAGGACGATGCCGGGCTGAACTTCTTCCGACTCAACGACGGTTGCGTCATCGTTCAGCTTGAGGTAGAGAGCATCCGCTTCGTGATCGACCAACAGCTTCATTCGGGTCGCCCCTTCATCGGTCAGCCTACGTCGTATCCCTCGCGCCATCTACACTGAGCACTCAGCACTCAGCACTCAGGACTCAGGACTCAGGACTCAGGACTCAGGACTCGCCCATGCGCTTCGCCATCATCCGCTTCCCCGGCACATGGAGTGACCGCGACTGCCAGCACGTCCTCCGCGACGTCCTTGAGCAGCAGGCCGACATCCTCTGGCACCGGGACACGGACCTCTCCAGGTACGATGCGGTCGTCCTCCCGGGCGGGTTCTCCTACGGGGACTACCTGCGCTGCGGGGCGATCGCGCGCTTCTCGCCGGTGATGGAGGCGGTGATGGAGTTCGCCGCCGCCGGCAAGCCGGTCATCGGCATCTGCAACGGCTTCCAGGTGCTCTGCGAAAGCGGCCTCCTCCCCGGCGCCCTGATCCGCAACGAAAGCCTCCAGTTCCGCTGTGAATGGGTCCACCTTCGGCGCGAGGGCGGGGAGACTCCCTGGGCCGCTGGCATCAAAGTCGGCGAGGTCATCCACGTGCCGATCAGCCACGGCGAAGGCAACTACTACGCCGATAGCGCTACCCTGGACGAACTCGAACAGAGGGGGCGGGTCATCTTCCGCTACACGGACGCCGCCGGGCTCTCAACGCCCGCGGCGAACCCCAACGGCAGTGCCCGCAACATCGCCGGGATCATCAACAAGCGTGGCAACGTTCTCGGTATGATGCCGCACCCGGAGCGCGCCGGTGAGAGCCTCGTCGGCGGCACGGATGGCAACCGCATCTGGGAATCGCTCATCGGGCAGGCCGTGGCGGTGGTAGGCTAGGCAGCATGAAGCGCGAATACACGGTGATCGTCGAAGAGGGTGAGGACGGATATCTCATCGCGACTGTCCCAGCGCTGCCGGGTTGTTTTACCCAGGCAAAGACGCTGGGCGAACTCCTTGAGCGGACAAAGGAAGCGATCGAACTCATGCTGGAAGACATGGGCAGCGCGGATGCCCCGCCGGAGGCCCGGTTCCTTGGCCTTCACCGGATTGCAGTGTGAGCTCGCTCCCGATCCTCACGGCGAGGGAAGTCGTCGCTGCGCTGGCGAAAGTGGGCATCACCCCGGTCCGCCAGAAAGGCAGCCACCTTGTCCTGCACGGGCCCGAGGGCCGTCGAACGGTGGTGCCGGTCCATCCGGGCGAAGATGTCGACCGGCACCTTCTGCACCGGATTCTTCGACAGTGCAAGCTCTCCGAGGAGGGGTTCCTCCTCTTGCTCAAGTAGGGCGCTCCAGGCAGGCCATCTGTGTATGCTGGATACATGTCGAGCTCGGCTCCGTTTGATATCGGCAACTTGATTGAGGCGACACCCGGGGTGTACGGCGGTTCGCCCTGTCTGGCGGGCACGCGCTTCCCAGTGCTGCATGTCGCGGCCGAGTTCAGGGCCGGCCGTTCAGCCGCCGAGATAGTGGCCGCATACGAAGGGCTGGACTTGCCCCGCGTTCACGCGGGACTCGCGTACTACTTCGCGAATCAGGAACTGATCGACTCCGAGTTAGAATCGCGCGGGCGGGAGAACGCTGCAGCCATCGCGGCGGGCAACTTCGATAAGCCCTCGACATCGCCCTGAAGCGAAGTGCCGCTGCGCCTTTACATCGACAATGACTCTGGAGACCGGGCGGTCGTGAAGGCGCTCCGAGCGGCGGGACTGGATGTCCTTACCACCCACGAGGCGGGCGGCCGCGGATGGCCGGACGCGGAGCAACTGCGATTCGCGACGCAAGCGGGCAGGGCGCTGGACACGGCGAATTGTGGCGACTTCGCGCGCATTCACGGCGAGTGGGTTAGTGCCGGGCGTCATCACGCCGGACTCATCCTCCGAGCTAATCAGCTTCTTTCGGAAGGGCAGCAGATTCGAGGTCTCGCCAACATCTCCGGCACGTTCCCTGGCGGCCTTCCGGAGGACTTCTTCACCTACGTTGAAGTTTGGGTGAGGCCTCGGGCTTAGCAGGTTGTCGGCCACGGGGGAAAACCCCCATTTCGTGCCTTCCGTCCATGGATGTTATCGAACACATCTTTACAAACAGTGGTAAGCAGGCGTACAAACTGCTTATCCGCGTGCGCGGTTCACAGCGCGGGGCGCGTTAGACGCCCGGCTGCGAGGAACGACAATGACAACCGTGTCCCCTGCGTACGAAGCGGCCGACAGCGGCCCATACCCGTTCGGCCTCGATGTTGATGGCCCCCAGGCGCAAAACCGCCTGAGCGTCTTCCTCCGCCTGATTTTCGCTATCCCCCACTTCATCGCGCTCGCGCTGATTGGCATCGCGGCGTACGTGATTACGATCATCGCCTGGTTCGTCATCCTCTTCACCGGAAAATACCCGGGCGGCATGGTGAACTTCACCACCGGCGCCCTGCGCTGGGGGATCCGCGCCTACGGCTACACGTTCCTGCTCACGGACAAGTACCCCCCCTTCTCACTGGACGACGACGCGGCGTATCCGATCCGGGTAAGCGCAAACCCGCAGCTCGACGGCCGCAACCGCCTCACGGTCTTCTTCCGTGTCATCATGATCATCCCGCACGCAATCGTGCTTGGCATCATCAACTACGTGGCCGAACTCCTTGGCTTCGTCGCCTGGCTCATCGCCCTTTTTACCGGCTCCGTGCCAGCCGGGCTGCACAACTTCCTCGCCGGGTGGCTTCGCTGGAGCACGCGCTACTATGCCTATGCGCTCCTGCTCACGGACGAGTACCCTCCCTTCAGCTTGAGTTGAGGACAGGCGCTGTCCGGCTTCCCGGAGCGCCCCGGGAAGCCGCTGAAAGGGCGGCATGACCCAACCACCCGACGGTAGCGGCATCCGTGCGTCACACTTCGAAGGTGACGGCCCGGCGACGGCTGGAGGCCCGGCCCACCCGCTCACGCCCGAGCCACCGCCTCCCCCGCCACCCGCGGGACTTCAGGCGCTTGAATTGGCCGGGCCGGCCCAGGGCCCCGCCGCTGGTGTGGGAGCGGCGGAAACGCTGATCGGACGGCCGCCGGCGGCCATCCCCCGCTCGCTCCTTCCCCCCGCCGAACTGCCTTACCCGGTCCGCTATGAAGTCGCCTACCCCGAACGCCTGAGCCGCTGGAAGACGTTCTTCCGGCTCCCCCTGCTGCTCCCCGTCTACCTCTTCCTCTACCTGGTCCAGGCGGCCCTTCTCCCACTCTTCCTGATTGGCTGGACGACCGTCTTCTGGAAGAAGAAGTACCCCTCCTGGGCCTTCACGGGTGGCGCCGGCGCGATGGGCTATGTTGCCCGCGCGACCGCCTACGGCTTGCTGCAGACGGACCGCTTTCCTTCGTTCGACTACGAACACCCGGATGTCGTGCTCGAGTTCGCCCCGCCGCCAGCGGGCCAGCTCAGCCGCTGGCGAGTCTTCTGGTGGAAGGTCGCGCTCCTCCTCCCCCATTACGCCGTCCTCTACTTCCTCCAGGCGGCGCTGGCCGTGGTCACCATCCTCGCCTGGTTCGGCATCCTCCTCAGCGGCAACTACCCGCGCGGGATGTTCGCCTTCGCTACCGGCGTCATGCGCTGGCACTACCGGGTGCTGAGTTACTTCGCTTCCTACAACGACCGCTACCCGCCCTTTGCCCTCTCGCGAGACGCCGGCCCAGCCGGGAACACGGCCGTCGTTTGGTCCGGAGCCGGGGGGATTCTCGTTTTCGGCGGGTTCACGGCCGCGGTCGTCGCGGCTGCTATCGTGGCCGGCGATGCAGACCGGCAAACTGTGCGCTACGCGGATCTCCTCAACGGCCGGGGCAGCGAAACACTTATCCTCACGCAGACTTCGGGTGGGACCGTGCAGATCCGCCTGGACCGGGTGATCGACCCCGGCGACGCCCTCATCCAACTGCTAAAGCCGGCGCGGGACGAGAAGGTCATCGTCTTCGAGTGGACGGTCCGCAATCGCAGCAATGGTCCGAAGCGCGTCTCGGATGGTTCGATTACGTTCAAGCACTCCGGTGGCGAGACCCGCCGCGTGGAGGCGAGCCTGATCGCCGTCGATGGCCGGGCGGCCCCGGGCAGCGTGGCCGAGGGGACTTCGGCGGCTGTGCGGGCGGCATTCGTCGTACCGAAGAACGCGGTGCCGGTGGACCTGCGCTTCAAGGCCGGCTGGACCGAACTGGGGGGCGTCATCTACGAGTTCGTGAACTGAGTTCGCGGGCAGCGGGCGCCCTCGCCCCTTTCTCCCTTGCTCTCTACGCTAGAGCCATGCCCGTTGACCAGGCCGCCCTCGATTCCGTCGCCCTTTCCCGCCCAGAATATGAGCTCCTCGTTGAACAACTCGGCCGCGAGCCGAACGTTGTTGAACTGGGGATGTTCGGCTCTCTCTGGAGCGAGCACTGCGGCTATAAGAACTCGAAGCCGCTCTTGAAGCTCTTCCCCACCGGCGGCGACCTCGTCTTGACCAAAGTGGGCGCGGAAAACGCCGGCGCGATCGACATCGGCGGCGGGCTCTGCGTCGTGATGAAGGTCGAATCGCACAACCATCCGTCGGCCATCGAGCCGTTCCAGGGCGCGGCCACCGGCGTGGGCGGCATCGTGCGCGACATCTTCGCCATGGGCGCCTACCCCATTGCCATCCTCGATTCGCTTCGCTTCGGGCCACCGTCGGATCCCCAGAACCGCTACCTCTTCGAAGGGGTGGTCGGGGGCATTGGCGCGTACGGCAACTGCCTGGGCATCCCCAACGTGGGCGGCGAAGTCGTCTTCTCCGAGGCCTACAACGGCAATCCGCTGGTCAACGCGATGTGCGTCGGCATCGCCGAGACCGCGAAGCTTCAGAGCGCGAAGGCGCGCGGCGCGGGTAACGTCTTCCTCCTGGTGGGCGCTGACACCGGCCGGGACGGCATCCACGGCGCCAGCGGCCTCGCATCCCGGACCGACCCGGAGGCCCGTTTTGAAGAGATGCGCCCCGCCGTCCAGGTAGGCAATCCGTTCCTTGAAAAGCTGCTCATGGAAGCCTGCTTCGAGCTGGCCTCGGAGCACGCCGGCTGGATCGTCGGGCTCCAGGACCTGGGCGCAGCGGGGCTGACTTCGGCGGTGGTCGAATGCTGCGCGAAAGGTAGCTGTGGCGCCGAGCTTGAGCTTTCCAACGTGCCCCGCCGGGAATCTGGCATGACGCCATACGAAGTGATGCTCAGCGAAAGCCAGGAGCGCATGCTCGTCGTCTGCAAAAAAGAGCACGTGGACGACGTGAAGGGCCTCTTCGAGCACTGGGAGCTGCACTGCGCGCCCATCGGTACAGTTACGGACGGTAGCGAAGTCGTCCTCCGGGACAACGGCGTGGAGGTTGGCCGGGTGCCGGTTACCATTGCCACGCAGCCTCCAACCTACCGGCGCGACGGCATCCGTCCCCCTGAACTCTTCGGCCTCAACACCTTCTCGCTCGTCTCGCTCAAGGATGTGGCTCCAGAAGAGGCCACGTCCATGCTGTTGAGACTGCTCGCCCGCCCAAATATCGCCAGCAAGCGCGCCGTGTTCCGCCAGTACGACCACCAGGTGCTCAACAACACTGTTGTCGGGCCGGGGGGAGACGCGGCCGTCCTCCGAGTCCCGGGCACGACGAAAGGCATCGCGCTCACCACGGACTGCAACGGCCGGATGGTCTATCTCGACCCCTACGCGGGAGGCGCGATTGCGGTCGCCGAAGCCGCGCGGAACATCGTCTGCACCGGCGCGCTGCCCGTGGCGGTGACGGATTGCCTGAACTTCGGCGACCCGGAGAAGCTGGAGGTCTACTACACGCTCCACCAGGCTGTCCGGGGCATCGCCGAAGCGTGCTCCGTGTTTTCCACCCCCGTCGTCAGCGGCAACGTCAGCCTCTACAACGAGACCCAGGGCCGCCCCGTCTTCCCCACGCCGGTTATCGGCATGCTGGGCATGCTGGAGGACGTTTCAAAGCACCTTGTGGCCGGCTTCGACCGGCCGGGCTGCCCGGTCTTCCTCCTCGGCGCGCCGGTCAGCCAGGATGCCTCGACGCTCGCCGGAAGCGAGTATCTGGAGGCGGTGCACGGCAAGGTCGCCGGCCTGCCCACGGTAGACCTGGTGGCCGAACACCGCCTTCAGCAGCTGGTCCTCAGCGCCCACCGCGAGGGGCTCCTCGTCAGCGCGCACGACTGCTCTGACGGGGGACTGGCGGTGACCGTCGCTGAGTCGGCCATCCTCGGCAACGTTGGCTTCGCAGGGTCGGCGGAGGTAACGGGCCGACTCGATGCGGCGCTCTTCGGCGAAGCGCAGGGCCGGATCGTCGTCAGCATGATGCCAGACGTCTTCCGCCAGGGTGGCGGTGTCGCCCGCCTTCACGACCTCGCCGCGGAGTTGGGCGTGCCCGTCACGCGGCTGGGCTCCACGGCCGAGGGAGACCAGTTCACCTTCGGGCCGATATCCACGACGGTGACGGCGATCCGCGAGGCGTTTGAAACGCCGATCTAGCCACGCTGCTGCTGTGCGGCATGCCCGGCCGCCTTCAAGGTATGCTCTGTCAAACTCACCGGAGGATCCGCATGGACGAACAGGCACGACTTCTCCTCGATCAGTCTCCCGACGCGGTCATCTTCGCCGGTACGGACGGCAGCGTTACCTACTGGAACGGCGCGGCCGAACGCATCTTTGGTTACACGGCCGGGGAGATGGCTTCGAAGGGCCTCGACGCTATCATCCCCGAACAGTTCAGGGAGGCCCATTGGAAGGGCTACGACCGCGCCCTCGCGGACGGCGACACCAAGTACCGCGGCCAGGCGCTCGCTACCCGCGCTCTCCGCGCCGACGGTGAGACGATCTACGTTGAGCTCAGTTTCGCGATCGTGAAGGATGAGGCAGGCGCCGTCATCGGCGCGATGGCCTGCGCCCGCGACATCACCGAGCGGTTCAACCGCGACCGCGAGACGCGCCGCCGTCTGCGAGAACTCGAAGCCAAAGAGGGCGCGTCGTAGGGTCGCCTGTCCTCGCCGCGGCGCTCGCGTAGCATGCGCATTGATGCCGATCTTCGACCCGACCCGGCCCTCATACATCGCGGACCCGTATCCGGCGCTCGCGGCTCTCCGGCGCACCGAGCCGGTGCACCGCAGCGTCGACATGGGCGCCTGGATCGTCACGAGTTACGAAGAAGCGCAACGCATCCTGCGGGATGAGGAGCATTTCTCTTCGGACCCCGTGAATGCGGGGGGCGACCTCGGCGCGGCTATCGCTGCCCGCCGTGAGGCGGTCCCCATGGGGACGGCGACCATCCTCGGGAACAGCGACGACCCGGTCCACGCCCACCTCAGGGGCACCGTCAACCGCGCCTTCACGCCGCGGACGATCGCCTCGCGGAAGGTGTCCATCGAAGGGCGGATTGCGGGGCTGTTGGATCAGGCGCCGCCAGGCCAAGTGGAGATCATGTCGGCCCTGGCCGAGCCACTGGCGGCGAGCACGATCCTCGCCCACCTCGGCATCCCCGACGATGAGCAGGCTACCTTCCGGCAGCTTTCCCTCGATATCATGCGGGCCCGCTCGGAGGGCCCTGGCGACCTCGCCGTCGTCGAGGCGGCGGAAGATGCGATCGACGGCCTGATGGACATGCTCCAGGAGTGGGACGAATCCGGGCGGTGCGACCCGGCATCCGTTGTGGGCACTCTCTTTGCCGCCGCCCACGCAGGCGAAGACCTGGAGCCCGAAGACCTGCTGATGCTCCTCATCCACATCTCCACGGCGGGCAACGGCCCGACGGCGATGGCGATTGGTAACATCGCCTATCACCTCGCCACCAATCCCGAGCGGCTTGATGAGCTGCTCGCTGCCCGTTCGCTTATCCCGGACGCGGTGGAGGAGTTGCTGCGGTTCGACAGCCCAACTCACCTCGTCGCACGGTTCGCGGTGCGTGACTCGACGGCGGCGGGACGCAAGATCCGCGTGGGTGATCAGGTGTTCGTGTGTGTTGGCGGGGCCAACCGTGACCCGGCGGAGTTCCCAAATCCGGATACGCTGGACTTCCACCGCGGGGAGAACCGCCACCTGAGCTTCGGCCTCGGCGGGCACTTCTGTCTCGGTGCGCCGCTCGCGCGGCTCGAGTTTCAGTCAGTGATCGCAGCCCTGCTCGATCGCTACGGCGCATTCGAGCTGAAGGCCTTCGAACGGGGCGGCAACTTCCTGGTGCGGGGCGCGCAGCGGGTGGTTATCGGTTAGGGGGTGCGCACTGCTGTCACCGTGCCAGAGGGAGCATCCGTACACGATGATGAAGGTGGTCGATGATGATGAGCGCTCCTTCTTCGAGCGCAAATCGAAATTTGCTGAGGACCAGGTAGACGTCGGCCCGCGCGCGTTGGGGCCGGCCGTCCCGCGCCCGCAGTATCACCACGCTCGGGCCAACAGCGCCGGTTGATTGCAGGATCGTCCCGAAATCCAGGTCGTATGTGAGCACAACGTGGCCGTTGGCGAACGCCCATGCACAGATCGTGTCGTCCCCGGCATCTCTTGGTCCCACATCGGACCAGAGAGTCGCTTCAAAACCGGCCGCGCGCAGGTCAGCGAGCCAGCTCCTTGGCATGTTCTGATCGAGGAGGAACTTCATTGCGGAATCGGCTGTTCCGACTCCGCGACTCGCCATGCGGCGTAGGAGAGGATCGCCATGAGGTCGTCATCTTCCAGGTCCGGGTAGTCCTCCAGGATCTCCTGGTGCGATACCCCGCTGGACATCAGTCCGAGGATCGCGCCCGCGGTAATCCGCATGCCGCGAATCGTCGCCCTACCGCCCATAAGCCCGGGGCGGTGAGTGATGCGGGGGTCGTACGGGGGGATCGTTTCCATCACGTGTTCCTCCACCGAAAGTATAGGTCAGAGGGAAGGCGCCCGGCGTGCAACCATGCGGGTCATGCGTCCACTCCGGGACTCGTCGCAGCGTCCGGCAACCGCTTCCTTGCGGGCGCGGCTCCGACCACCCGCCGCGGGCGCGCGCCTAACCCAGCGCTTTCGCGATCTCGTCCTCGTCCAGCTTCGGGCCCACGGCGGCACAGTGCATCTTGCCGCGGTCCAGGAGCCGCCGGGCAACGGCCAGCACCTCCTCCGCGGTGACCGCTTCCACTTGCTCCACCACTGACTCGACCGTCTCGATCTCACCCTTCGTAATGAGCAGCTCGCCGTGCCGCTGGCCGAGTGAGAACGCGGTCTCAAGCGAAAGGCGGAAGCGCCCAATGTTGTGGTCCTTCGCTTTGCGCAGCTCTTCTTCTGGTACCAGCTCGTCGCAGAGCTCTTGCGCCTCTTCGATGCAGACGCTGATCGTCTCGCCGAGCTTTTCGCGGTTCACTCCGGCCGAGATGGTGAACACGCCGGCGTCGGCCAGGTAGCCGTAGCCGGAACTCACGGAGTAGGCCAGGCCACGCCGCTCGCGCACTTCGCGGAAGAGCCGCGAAGACATCCCGGCGCCGAGGACATCGTTCATGATCCGCAGGGCGAAGCGGTCCGGGTCGTCCCGCCCAAAGATCGGCGAACCGATGTAGAGCGTGCACTGATCGATGTCCCGGCTGTCCGTTACCACGCGGGGTCCCGTGATCGACGGGTCGTAGGGGGACATGGACGGCAGCGCCCCGTGTTCCAGGTTCAAGAAGAATGGTTCCGCAGCCGCGAGCACGGTTTCGTGGGCGACGTTACCGGCCACGGAGAGGACAATGTTGCCCGGCCGGTACCAGGCCTCAATGTGCTCCACGAAGTCGGGCCGGTGCATCGCCTCCACCAGTTCCACGCTGCCGCCAACGTCCCAGCCACAGGGCTGCTCGCCATACACCGCCTGGCCAATCAACCGGCCGGCCCAGGCCCCGGGATTGTCGTGGTTCCGCTTCAGTTCCTGCTGGACCACTGTCCGTTCGCGGTCGATCTCGGACTGCTCCAGCTTCGAGTTGAGGAGCATGTCGGCCGCCACGTCGAGGGCCGTCTCGAACCGGTCGAATGGTACGATGTTCCAGTAGCAGGTGAACTCCTTGTTCGTATAGGCGTTGAGCGTGCCGCCCGCGCCTTCTATCTCTTCCGCGATCATCGTGGCGTCCGGGCGCCGTTCGGTCCCTTTGAAGACCATGTGTTCGAGGAAGTGCGTGATCCCGTTGATCCTCTGCGGTTCCGAACGCGAACCAACGCCAACGAACAGATTCACCGAGACGGCCTGGGTGGCCGGCATCGGCGTCGTGACAATTCGCAGCCCGTTCGGCAGGGTGGTGAGTTCCCAGTGGATGGCCAAATAGTCCTCCCGCTCCAGCGTGAGGCCCCATTCTACGGAGCGTTCGCGCGAAGGATAGTGGGCGACGTAAACCTGCCGAGACCGGCTTCGGCATCCGCCCTGTAGGCTTGATCCATGACCGAAATTGCCGGCCTCAGGCTGGCTCCGAACTGGACCAGCGCCGCTGGCGCGCTCGAAGGCATCCTCACGTACCTCGGCGAACCGCTTCCGCGCCACGCTATCATGGGGCTCAGTGGGCACGCCTGGCACACCTGCCTGGCCACCGCTGGCGGTGTCGTCGCCCTTCCTTCCGGCCCCGCGGACCTCGACTGGGCGGCAATGGTCGGCCGGTACGAGCGGACCGGCTATCGCTGGGAGCGGTTTGCAGCGGACCTGCGCGCCCACCGCAATCCCTCACCCGTCCGCGCCCGCGCCATCGAATGGGCCACGGCCCACCTGGATGCCGGACGCCCGCTCATCGGCTGGGACTTCCACCTCCACGAACACGCCATCGTTTACGGCTACGACCGGGCACGCCAGGGCTTCCTCGTCCACGACATCCTTTCGGAGGAAGTTGGGCCGATCGCGCTCTGGGCAGATTGGCCGTCGGTCATCGGCAAGATTGAGCTCCATGCCCCGGTAGAGCCGGTGGAACTGGACGCGCTTGAGTCGGTCGTTGGCGCCCTTGAAACCGCCCTCGCCTGTTTCGCCGGTGCAGACGGTCCCCCCGATGGCCAGCCACGCGGGACGGCGGCGCTCGACGCCTGGGCAGACGCCTTCGACGGCGAAATCGAAGTCGACCGCGCCGGTAATGCCTACACGCTCGCCGTACTCCAGGGAGCGCGCATGGACGGCGCCGCCTTCCTGGCCGACCTTGCCGAATCGATCCCGGACTTCGCGGAGCCGCTTCGCCGGGCGGAACGCGCCGTCCGCGATGAGGTGCAGGCGGTGTCGCCTCTGATCACGCTCTTCCCATTCCCCACGGGCGGGCACGGGAACGTGGGCAACGCTGGTTTGCGGCGAGGGGCCGCGATGACCCTTCGGCGTGCTGCCCAGCACGAGCGAGTGGCGGCGGAGGCTATGGCGGCGGCGCTGGCAGGGTTGCGCGAGGGGTAGCCTGATCCGGCGGCGCGCCCTCATCCCCCAGCCCTTTTCTCCCGATCCGCAGGAGAAGGGGAGCACGCCGGCGGGCGAGGCCTGGTGTGAACCCAAGGGCTACGTTGGCGCGGCGCTGGCGCGGTGCGTCAGCACGAACAGCAGCGATGCCGCGATGAGCAGGGCCAGTCCGGGAGGAGGGACCGCAACGCCTGACTTCGCGGCGCCGAGAGCCATCGCCAGCAGCGTAAACAGCCCAAGGTACCAGCCGCTCAGGCCATAGCCGCGATGCCAGTGGTGCGCGGGCGCGAGCAACGTCTGCCAGGCGGCGGCGACGAGGACGCCCAGAATGGATATTCGGGCCAACCAGAGCAGGCTGCCTTCGAGGAGGTTGAAATCGAGGGCCTGAAGACGCCCCGCGAACCGAAGCAGGGTGAATCCCGTGAATTCGTTCGCGGCGAAGACGCCCGGCCCGTGGGCCCAGGGGAGGAAGAACCCGGCGAGCGCGAGGGGGCCAACCGCCAGCCGCCCGGCGATTGCGAACCATCTCGCGTTCATTTCTCCGCGATCGTAACCACACCGGAGACGCGCACAACCCCGCGCTCGTCCACCATGTTGAAGATCGTCCCGCGCAGCGCCTTTTCGGCTTCGTCCAGGTCCACCGGCACGCCGCCCGCCGTCAGGCGCAACAGCGTCGCCAGGTCGAAGTAGGCGAACGTGCCGAGCGCCGTGGGCATCTGCTTCACGCTCTTCTGGTAGTTCGGCGCGCCCGCCAGGTCCGGGCCGAAGTCTCTGGCGATGACCGATCGCGCTGCCCTCGCCGTGCCGAACACCATGTACCCGTCCTTCACGGCGTAGCCCAGTTCCCGCCCGTCGCTGTCCTTGACGAAGGTCATCTCGACGCCGTCCACGCGCTCGTTCCTGGGCCGCGACGACGAGGAACTGCCGGCGACGGCGTCGAGCACCCTGCGCGCATTCGCCTCGTCCTGCACGTCCGCCAACAGCGCCACCTCGGCGTCCTCCTCGTCGGTGCTCGTGAACCAGGCCGCGACCGACATCTCGCCGGTGAACAGGTTGATCAGTTCTTCGACGTTCTTCAGGCCGATCTCCTGGCCGGCGGAACGGAGGGCGTCATCCAGGTCGCGGTAGCCGGATTGCTGGCGGAAGAAGTCGTCCAGTTCGCCTTCGCTCCGCGCCCTGATCTCCTTCCACGTCTGGGCGATGTTTGTGGTCGAAAAGAAGATCGCCGCATCAGCCGGGACCATCGCGGCGAACTTCCGCTTCCGCGGCTGGAGCATGGGGGAGACGAGTCCGGGCTTTCCAACGGAGGCTGCCTGGAACTCGAACCCCTCGTCCTTGGCGCCGATCACCGCTGCGCCTGGCTTGAGCGCGAGGTCGCCGGCGCCGGACTTCTCCAGCGCCGCCCGAAGTTCCGCATCGCCGCCGAAGAGCCCCTCGCTGAGCGCTCCCGCGTTCACGTACACAAACGCAAGGAAGTTATTGGTCAGCTCGTCGCGAAGGGACTTGAAATCGGCCACGCTGGCAAGCGACGGCGTCTTGCCCTCGGAGACGTCGATGACCTCCTCCATGCTTTCCACATCCATCGCGACGACGAGGTGGTTACCGACCCGCGCAACCACCAACCCTCCGCCGTTGAAATATTCCACGCCCCGGTGTGTCTCTCTTTCGAAGTCGAAGCCGGACTCGTCCATCACGACTTCGAGCGCGCGTTTTGCATCCTTGCAGCGGGCGATGGCCGCGCCCTGGACGGAGAGACTGCTGATGCTGAACCCGCGGAGGTAAACGGCGGCGTTGCCGCCGAGGAACGGCGCCACGTCCTTCTCCCAGTCAACGCCGCCGTCTTCGGCGCTGTCGCGCAGCTTGTCTTCGGGGTTCTCCGTACCGAGGCGCTCGATCAGCTTGAAGGCTGCCACCCACTGGCTGGATGCCAGGTCGGTATTCAACGCGACATAGATGCCCGCGTCTTCCGGCACGAGTTTCGCCGTTGTTAGGTCGACTTCGGTGGCCCGGCTTGAGGTGAAGAGGACGACACCGGCGATGGCCGCCGCCACCACCGCGAGTCCAACGGTAATCAGGATGCCGTATTGCCGCTGCGGCAGTATCGCCATGGATTCCCCCTCCGGTGCAGGCGCACCACCCGCGCGAAAACGCTCGCTGTTACTATCGGCGCTGGCGGCTGTGTGCCCAACCCCCGCGGCAAGCGTGCCGTTGCGGGCTGGCCAGAGCTACGGCAGCCCCGCTCCTGGCACATCCACGCGGACCGTTTCGATCCAGCCGCGGGAGCGCCCGGCCACCCGGTCCTGCTCGGTGCCTTCGCTGGTGCAGAGGAAGAGCGTCCTGCGGTCCTCGCCTCCCAACATGCAGGCGTAGGCGCCCTTGCCCTTCGGGAGCGTGATCCGGTCGGTGACCTGGCCACCTTCCGTCACGCGGATGAACTCCTCGGTGCTCGGCGAAGCGACCCATATGGCGCCCTCCTCATCCAGGCATATGCCATCCGGCACCGCTGGCTTCAGGTCCGCCCAGACTCGCCGGTTCGAAAGCGTGCCGTCGTCCTGGTTGATGTCGAAAGCGGTAAGGCGGCGGCCCCAGCTCTCGCCAACGATCATCGTCTTGCCGTCGGGCGTGATCACCGTGCCGTTGGGGAAGGCCATGTCCTCCGCGACAACCTGGGCTACGCCATCCGGGCGCACCATCACGATGTTGGCCGGTTTGAACGCTTCCTCGGCCGCCAGGTCGAACCCGAAGTTGCCGACGTAGCAGCGCGATCGCGCATCCACCACCATGTCGTTGATCAGCCCGGTCACAAGCAGGCTGATGTCCGCTACTTCCTTCAACCCCAGGTTGCCGTTGAGGATGAGCAGCTTCTTGTCCACCATCGAAACGATGAGGAGGCGCCCATCTGGAGTGAAGCCGAGGCCGGACGGCCGGTTCGGCACTTCGCAGATGATGGAGGTCTGCCCGGTCTCCTCAACCGTCATCACGCGCCCGGCGTGCATGTCCGAAAACCAGAGCCGCCCTTCGTGCCAGCGCGGCCCTTCCGGGAACTTCAATCCATCCAGCAACACGGTTGGCGTCAGGTCCATCTCGACACTCCAGCGACAACTCGGCGCGTGGCCGGAAGGAGAAGTATAGGGAACGGGCGGGCGCGGTGGGACGCATCATGCGTGCTATCATGATGGCATGCGGCGCACCACTATCTCCCTGGACGATCCGATGCTGGACGAACTCCACCGGCTTGCATCCGAACGCCGGATTTCGGTGGCGGCACTGATCCGCGAGGCGCTGGCGCAGAAGCTGGCGGCGCACCGGCCGAAGCCGCGCAGCCTGGGGAT
Source organism: Anaerolinea sp. (assembly GCA_013822275.1). Classification (GTDB taxonomy): domain Bacteria; phylum Chloroflexota; class Dehalococcoidia; order Tepidiformales; family Tepidiformaceae; genus PNKC01. The sequence goes on from PNKC01000012.1 coordinate 31,089, forward strand.
TGCGGCTTCCAACCACACGGATACTGCCCAACGAACGTCAGACGAACGGCCGGAACCGCGGTCGTGGCGCTGATCCTCGACACGGGCCCGCTGTACGCATCGCTCGATCGGCGTGATGCGGATTATCTGGCATGCCGGCGCCTGATTGAGACGTGCGATGAACCGCTCGTCATCCCCGCGCCAGTGCTCGTCGAAGTCGATTACTGGATACATGCAAGGTTGCACCCCGGGGTGCTGGTGGCGCTGCTCGATGACATCCGGGCTGGTGCCTATCTCATCGAGGAGTTGCTCCTTTCCGACTACGATCGAGTGCGATCCCTTTGTGATCGCTACGACGATGCGGATGTCGGGTTTGTCGATGCCGCAGTCCTCGCCGTCGTAGAGCGGCTCAACGAGCCCAAGCTTGCAACGCTTGACCACCGCCACTTCGGGACGTTGCGGCCGCGTCACGTCGATGCGCTCCGGCTGCTTCCCGGCTGAGGATGCGATGCTGCTGGGGAGGCTGATGCGCGGAGCACCCCCGCCACCCGCACCTCGTGCCTCGCGCCTCGCGCCTCGCAACCAGCATCCGTACCATCGTCTCCATGCCCCGACGCCCCCTCGCCGCCGTCCTCACGCTTGGCTGCAAGCTCAACCTTGCCGACAGCGAGGAGATTGCGCGCGGGCTGCGCGCCGCCGGATACGCCACCGCCAGCCACGTCTGCGAGGCCGACGCCTTCGTCGTCAACACCTGCTCGGTCACGCACGTCGCCGACCGGAAGTCCCGCCGATTGGTCCGCTCCTTGCGGAAGCTGGCGCCAGGAGCAGCGGTAACCGTCACCGGCTGTTACCCGCAATCCGCTGGCGCCGAAGCGATGGCCGCCCTGGGGGCAGACCTCGTGGTTGGCACGCGTGACGAAGACAAGGCGCGGCTGGTGGACTTCCTTGCCGGGCGCGCCGCCGAAGCGAGAAGGGGGGCCAGCGAAGAGGCCGCCGCGCCCCGCCTGCTCCACACGCGCGCCTTCGTCAAGGCCCAGGAGGGCTGCAACGACGTTTGCGCCTTCTGTATCGTCCCCAGGACACGCGGGCGGGAGGAATCGCGCTCGATCGACCGCGTCGTCACCGAGATTAACGCGGGCCTTGATGCGGGCGCGCGCGAAGTGGTCATCACCGGCACACAGCTTGGCGCCTGGGGCCGCGACTTCGACCCGCCACTCAAGCCGCACCACCTCATCGCCGGCGTCCTCGAGCGCACGGACGTGACGCGCGTGCGTTTCAGCTCGCTCCAGCCACAGGACATCACACCGGAGCTGCTGGCGCTCTGGCAGGACCCGCGCCTGATGCCCCACTTCCACCTCGCCCTCCAAAGCGGCAGTGAACACACCCTCAAGGCGATGCGCCGCCGCTACACCACGCGCGAGTTCATCGCCGCCGCGGAGCGCATCCGCGCCGTTGCGCCCGATGTCGCAATCACGACCGACGTGATTGCCGGCTTCCCCGGCGAGACCGAAGCAGACTTCGAAGCTACGCTCGCGATCTGCCGGGAGGTTGGCTTCGCGCGGCTGCACTGCTTCCCCTACTCCCAGCGTTCGAAGACCGCCGCCGCACGGATGCCCTGCCAGGTTTCGCCCGATGCCCGGAAGGAGCGCATGGCGCGACTCATTGCCCTCGGTGACGAGCTGTCGCTCGCCTTCCGGCGGCGTTTCGCGGGCACTGTCCGCCCCGTGCTCTGGGAGGACGAACAGGACGTGGGCGGGGAGAGGCGCTGGTTCGGCCACACCGACAACTACCTGGGGGTATACGCGCCTGGCAGAGATCTGCGGCGCCGCGTGACGCCCGTGTTGATAGGCGGGGTGTACCATGACGGTGTTGAGGGCGGTTGCCCCCAGGAGGATAAATGAACGCACTCCGGCGTACCCTGCTCGTGGTCTACAGCTTGCTGGTCATCGCTGCGGCGGGCGGCCTGATTGGGCTCGCCTGGAACCAGGACCGCAAGCTGGACCTCTCCATCGGCGAACTCAACCTCCAGGCGTTCATCACCAGCGACGACAACGCCAAGTACGCCTTTACGGCAATCTGCGCGGCCGTCGCGCTCTTCGGGCTCTTCACCCTCGTCGCGGCCGTGTTGCGGCCTGCCCAGGGGCGGAGCAGCGGCACCCTGCGCATGCGCCAGGCGGATGGCGGCACGGTGGAAGTGACCGCCACCGCGATCGAGAACCTCCTGCGCGAAGAGTTCGAAACGTACCCAGAGGTGCGCAACGTACGCACCCTTGTCCGGCTCAACAGCGGCGCAGTAGAAACGCACCTTGATGCTGTTATCGAACCATCGGCCAGCATTGCGAGCGTGACGGCGGTCCTCGGGCAGGGCGTTGCCAGCGTCCTCCGCGACCAGGTGGGCGTGACGAACGTCAAGCGCCCGACGATCAAGATCACGTACGACGAGTCGGTCGCGCGGCCGGTGGGTGGCCCGGCGCGACAAAGCGGCGCCGCTCGGCCGATCATGCGCGAAGAGACGGGACCGCCGCCCACTGCCCGCGACGACGGACCGCGCGCCGATGAGTGAGGGCGCTCCGCATCCCCCGAGTGCGAACGAACTGCCGTGGGTGATGGAGGCGCTGCTCTTCGTCGCCGATGAGCCGCAGACGCTTGGCGCTCTTGCCCGTGCCGCGGGCGTGAGCGACTCGGCGGCGCGTAAGGCGCTCCACCAGCTCACCGCCGAGTACGAAGTGCGCGGCCTGCGCGTGATGGAGGACGGCCAGAAGTACCAGTTGGTGAACGCGCCCGAATACAGCAGGTACGTGGACGAACTCCTGGGCACGGGCCCCGGCCAGCGTCTTTCTCGCGCAGCGCTGGAGACCCTGGCGATCATCGCCTACAAGCAGCCCTGCACGCGCGCCGAGATCGAGGCGATCCGCGGGGTCAACAGCGACAAGCTGGTCGGCACGCTGGAGCAGCGCGGCCTGATCGACCACGTTGGCACGGGCGAAGGCCCCGGCAAGCCCAAGCTCTACCGCACGACGATGAAGTTCTTCGAACACTTCGGCATCCGCAGCCCGCGGGAACTCCCCCCGCTGCCCCGGGACGAACCCGAGACCGAAGTCAGGGCTCTTTAGATTCACGATTGTCAATTCACGGAGCCACGACCGGCAGAGAGCGGTCCTCCTTCATGGAGGACACGAAGGCCCGAAATCACAAAGCGCCACAAAGGTCTTCTTGCGCGTTTCGTGCCCCCTCCCTGCCTTCCCGTTTTCGTGTCCCCGCGAACACAGCGGCGCCTGCGGACGTAAGGGTGGCTCTTACGATCCTCTAACCATTTTCCTGAGTTCTTGCTATTGCGTCGCGGGAGTATACTCCGCACGAAAAACCACTACCGTGCCGGAGACCGCCATGTTCACGATCAGGTTTGCTGCTGCCTTTGCGGCGCTGCTGGCCGTCGTTGTCGCCCTCCCTGCGATGACCTCCTCTTCCCCGGCGAACGCCGCCCAGGCCATCCCGGGCTCCTACATCGTCGTCCTGAAGGATGGCGCGGACGCCGACGCCGAATCGGCGAAGGCCGCGAAGGACCACGGCGCGGTCATCGACCACGTGTACAGGTCTGCCCTCAACGGCTACGCCTTCCGCGGCTCGGCGAAGGCCGCCGCCGCCCTTTCCAAAAACCCGAACGTCCAGTTCGTGTCCGAAGACCGCGCTGTCGAAGCCATCGGCAAGCCGGGCGAAGGGCCGTCGGCCTCAGCGACGCAAAGCCTCCCGACAGGCGTGAACCGAATCGACGCTGACGCGAGCAGCACACTCGCTGGCAACGGGACCGGTTCCGTCAATGTAGGCGTGGCTGTCATCGATACGGGGAGCGGTCCCCATTCCGACCTCAACATCGCCGGCGGCAAGAACTGCTCAACCGGCACCAGTTACAACGATGGCAATGGGCACGGCACGCATGTCGCCGGGACTATTGGCGCCCGCGACAACACTGCTGGAGTGGTAGGTGTCGCGCCCGGCACGCCGATCTATTCCGTGCGTGTGTTGAACAACCAGGGTTCGGGCTCGTGGAGTTCGGTCATCTGCGGGATCGACTGGGTGGCAGCAAACGCAACCGCGAAGAACATCAAGGTCGCGAACATGAGCCTTGGCGGCACTGGCTCTGTGTCTGGCACCTGCGCCACCACCACCGATGCCATGCGCAAGGCCATCTGCAACGCCACCAATAACAAGGGCGTGACCTTCGTCGTGGCCGCCGGCAACAGCGGTGCAGACCTCAACACCTTCGTCCCGGCAGCCTACCCCGAAGTCCTCACGGTCACCGCCATCTCAGACAGCAACGGTGTTGGCGGGCAGGCTGGACCGGCGCCCACCTGCCGCGCGGGCGAACTGGACGAAGCCCCCGCCACCTTCTCCAACTACGCTACGACCGCGGGCGCCCTCGCCCACACGATTGCCGCGCCTGGTGTCTGCATTCTGTCCACCTGGAAGGGTGGCGGCTACGCCACCATCTCCGGGACCAGTATGGCGAGCCCGCACGTTGCTGGCGTCGTCGCGCTGTGTCTCGCGAAGGCGACTGGTGGTTGCGCGGGAATGACCCCGCCGAACATCATCGGGAAGGTGCGGACGGATGCCCAGGCCCACGGGGAGCTGTTTACAAACCCGGGCAAACAGTACGGCTACCTCGCCTGGGCCGGTGGCTACTAGCCCCCATCCCCCAACCCCTTCTCCTCCTTCCTCCGAAGGACCGGGAGAAGGGGAGCACGGTACCGTCGGGCTCTGGGCTCTGGGCTCTGGGCTCTGGGCTCTTTGCTCTTTCTGCGCCGTGCGCTACTTTGAACGTCCAGGCCTCCTTAGCTCAGCTGGCAGAGCGACGCTTTCGTAAAGCGTAGGTCCACGGTTCGAATCCGTGAGGAGGCTCCAGCACCCTGGCGCCGAGCGAAGGCCAGGCGACGCGGTACCGCTCGGCGCTCCACCCCGCACTCCGACTGGCCTCCTGACAACAGTCAGGGCAGTGAATCGTAGTACGCCTGCTTCTCTTCCTCGGATGCAAAGCAGCGCGGGGTGGGCGGAGTGCCCGCGTCCACAGTGGTACCAGCGGCAGGAGTTATGGCGAGAGCGACGACACAGCCGGCGCCTGACTTCCTCGCTTCCTCAGCTCCCGCCTTCGCATCGTAGGCGGCTCGGACAGCGATGAATCCGCCAGCGGAAGCGAGCCCAATCGTGGCAACGGTGGCGAACGTCGCCGCTCTCAACTTCAGCCCAAGCAGGAAGGCCCCTCCGAACCATCGATACGTCCTCAGCTGCTCCCGGTCGCCCAGGGTGCCGAGTTTGCTGTGGAGCTCTTTGAGGTGAAATCGGACTGTGTTCTCAGTAATACCGAGGGCGATCGCAATTTCGCGGTTGGACCGGCCTTGCTGCGCAAGGAGGAGGACGTCCCGCTCGCGCACCGTGATCTCGTCGCTATGCTGTTGCACGGTCATCGCTGTCCGCCGTCACCCACAGGCGTTTGGCCAGTGCTCGATTTCATGGTGAAGCTCCTTTGCGATGCTCGCTCAAGGCGGCCCGTCCAGAATGAACCGCGTGGAGTGGCTTGTCCCCACCCCCCTTGCATTTTTTTCGCTTGCCACCCGCGGGCCGGACAGCCCACCATGCCACCCACACCCGCTCACTCACCGGAGGCCCCTCCATGTCCGATGTCCTGTTCGAAAAGCGCCCTGACGGCGTTGGCCTGATCACCCTCAACCGCCCCGAAAGCCTGAACGCGATGGGCGGCGACCTCATCCCCTTGCTCAGCCACTACCTGGAAGAGTCTGAGAAGGACCGCGAGGTGCGTTGCGTTGTGCTCACCGGCAACGGCCGCGGCTTCTGCGCCGGCGGCGATGTCAAGGGGATGGAAGCTCGCAACGACCGCGCGGTTGCCGCTGACCCTTCCGGGGCGCCCCGCAGCTTTGTGCCGGGCTTCGAACGGATGGTCAAAGAACTGCGGACATCCCACAGGGAAACGGTCCTCAGGATGCACACGATGGCCAAGCCAACGCTGGCGCTGGTCAACGGCGTCGCGGTCGGGGCTGGGCTTGGCCTCGCGCTCTCCTGCGACATCCGCATTGTTTCGGATAAGGCGCGTTTCGGTACTGCATTCAAGAACGTCGGCCTCAGCGGGGACTTCGGCAGCACCTACTTCTTGCCCCGCCTCGTGGGCATGGGCCGGGCACGCGAGCTGTACCTCACCGCCGAAATCTTCGACGCCGAGCGCGCCCTGGAACTGGGCATCGCGAACCGCGTCGTCCCCCACGACCAGCTTCTGGAGGAAGGTCTCGCCTTCGCGGCGAAACTCGCGGCCGGCCCGACCGCCAGCTACGGCCGGATGAAGGACAACCTCAACTTCGCCGAGACTTCGACCCTCCAGGAGTTGCTCGACCGCGAAGCGATCAACATGCGCCTCAGCAGCTTCAGCACGGACAGCCGCGAAGCCGTGCGCGCCTTCGTCGAAAAGCGCGAGCCCAACTTCATCGGCGAGTAACAGGTATCACGCCCCGCGGGTACGCTCCCGCTCACCGCCCGGTGGGTACATGCCCGCCATCGGATTGCGCCCGCTCCCACGCGCCCAGGACCGTGAGGAGCAGCTCCTCAAGCCGTGCCCGCGTCCAGTGTCCGTTGCGCCGCTCCGGCCCCGCCGCGACCGGGCCGCCCTCGGCTGACCCGACGCTGACCGAGACGGACCAGCGCGCGGCTCCGGCCCGCTGCCGTTCACCAAGGACGAAGGCGAGGGTGTGGTCGTTGCCAACGAAGACCGAGAACGAAGCGCCGGCGATTGCCGCCGTAGGCGGGTCGCTGACCGCGACTGCAACCGCGCCGGCGTAGACGCGGTCTATCTCCATTGCGGCCTCCAAAGCCCACGAGTGGAGCGTGAGGAGCAAGCTGAACTGGGATTCGAGGTCGTGGGCGCCGGCAATACGTTGCACCTGGCGCCGCTCCGCCCAGGCGTCTCTGAGGTTCCGCACGCGTTGGGAGAACGGTTCAGGCCTCACCAGCGTCTCCCCCGCTTTCATCCATCCTTGGCGCCGGACAGGTACACGCTATGGGGAGACGGTTTCGAGCAGATTGCGGCCGGGTTTCCGGCGCGTTTCGCCGCCGCGAGGCTCGTTACTGTGCGAGATTTCACAAAGATTCCACGAGGTGCTACACTCCACCGGGTTTACCCCCATAACACCCCTTCGTTATTGTGCATACCGCCGTCGGGGGCTCGACACTCGCCCGCGGACGAGCGCAGGAGGCCGAACCACCGCGTGAACATCATCGTTTGTGTCAAGCAGATCCCGGACCCGGAAACGCCCGCCGCTTCCTTCAAAGTGGACGAGGCCGCGAAGAAGGTCGTCCCCGCCCAGGGCATTGCCCCCGTCGTCAACCCCTATGACCCGCAGGCTACTGAAGCCGCCCTTCGCTTGAAGGACGCCGCCGGCGAGGGCAAGGTCACCGTCATCAGCCTTGGCCCGGATAGCGCCCGCGACGCCATCAAGCACGCCCTCGCGATGGGCGCCGATGAAGGCGTCCTCATCACGGACCCGGCCCTCGAAGGCATCGACAACTTCCAGACGGCCGTCGCCCTGGCGAAGGCCATCGAGAAGCTGGGCGGAGCCGACCTCGTCCTCATGGGCCGCGCTTCCGCGGACTGGGACATGGGCGTTGTCCCCACCGGCGTGGGCCAGCTCCTCGGCATGCCGGTGGTGACTGTCGCCAAGGCGATCGAAGCCAACGGCGGTTCTCTCAAGGTCGAGCGCGTCCTGGATGATGGGTTTCAGACTGTTGAAGTGAACACGCCCGCCGTCGTCTCGATTTCGAACGAGTTCGGCGAGCCCCGCTACCCGCAGCTTCGCCAGATCATGCTCGCAGCGAAGAAGACCGTGCAGGTCTGGAGCGCGGCTGACATCGGCCTCGGCGCCGACGAGACGGGCGCGGCGAACCGCTGGCTCACCCTCGAAGCGCTCTACGTCCCTAAGGTTGAGAGCAACGTTGAAATCATCGAGGGCGATTCGCCCGAAGAAAAGGCCCGCAACCTCGCCCAGAAGCTGCGCGCCGCGAAGCTGATTTAGGCCTGGAGAAGAACAGATGGCAGGAATCCTGGTTATCGCAGAAGCAAACGATGGCGGCGTCGCCTCTATCTCGTATGAACTCCTCGGCGCCGCCCGTCAGCTCTCCGCCCAGGGCGGCGGCGCGGTGACGGCGCTTATTGCGGGCGACGAAGCAAAGGCCAAGGACCTCATCGCCCACGGCGCGGACGCCGCCTTCACGGCGACGAACGCCGCCCTCGCGAGCGGCACGCCCGATGCCTACGTGCCCGCCGTCGAAGCCGCCCTCCAGGCTTCGGGCGCCGATATCGTCCTCCTCGGCCAGACGAGCCTTGGCCGCGACCTTGGCCCCGCACTCGCCTTCAAGCTGAAGACGGCCGTCGCGATGGACTGCGGCGAGTTGAAGATCGAAGGTGGCCGCCTGCGCGCCACCCGCGCAGCCTACGGTGGCAACGCCCGCGCTGAAGTGACCTTCCGCGCCGCGCTCCAGATCGCCACGGTGAAGCCGAAGTCGTTCGACGGCCTTGAGGCCGATGCCAGCCGGGGCGGCGCCGTCACTGCGATCGACGCCGCCGGGACGCCGCGCGTGAAGGTGCTCGGCACCTCGAAGCCGGAAAGCACCGGGATCAAGCTGGAAGACGCTACCGTCATCGTCAGCGGCGGTCGTGGTCTCGGCGACGCTTCCGCCTTCGGCATCCTCGAGCAGCTTGCGGGACTCCTCAAGGGCGCCACGGGCGCCAGCCGCGCCGCCTGCGACCTGGGCTGGTACCCGCCGTCCCAGCAGGTGGGCCTCACCGGCAAGATCGTCTCGCCGAACCTCTACATCGCCGTCGCCATCAGCGGCGCCAGCCAGCACATGGCCGGCATGGCCGGTTCGAAAAACATCGTCGCTATCAACAAGGACGCCGACTCGAACATGGTCAAGGTGAGCAAGTTCGCCATCGTCGATGACTACAAAAAGGTTGTCCCGGCCCTGATCGAGGAGATCAAGAAGCTGGCGTAGTGTTTGTTGGCCGTTGGCCGTCGGCTGTCGGCTTGTGCCAAACAGAACGGGGTGACTAACGTCACCCCCGTTTTCTTGTGGTCACTCCCCCGAGTCGAAGTACGCCTCCGTCAGCCAAACCCGCACCAGTTCATCCACGTCTTCTCGCCGCGCGACGTTCACCCCGTAGGCCCGTCGATGGCTGGTGCGGGACATCGCTTTGGTCTGGGCGATGCGCGGATGCTCCAACCGGCGTGAAAGGACGAACGAGAGACGCAGGCCGCCTCTGTTCCTGGGCCGTAGTTCGACGAACGTCCGTTTCCGTTTGAACAGAATGCCCACCGACACAGCCTCCACGGTAACGGGGCCGACTTCAGCGAAGTGCGACATCACGGCTTCGAACACGTCCCGGTCGGTCGACGGTCGCCGCGCGAAGTAGTCGTCCACGGGAATCGCCGGGGCACACATATGTGACTGGTTTATCGTGCCGAACTCCCGGCCACAGGCGGGGCAGGTCCAGCGGGACACGTTCACTCCGCCGGGCTGGCGCGCACGATGCCCCGTTCGACGAGCGCAGCGATCTGGGCGTCGTCGAGGCCGGCCGCGCGCATGATCTCGATGCTGTGCTCGCCGGGTTTCGCGGCTCCCGCCCTGGCGCTGCCCGGTGTGCGCGAGAGCTTTACGGGCGTATTCGCGACGCGCAGCGTGCCGCCGGTCCAGGCCGGCAGTTCTACGATCATGCCGCGGGCCGCGACCTGCGCGTCCGCCACCACCTTGTCCACGGTGTTCAGCGGCCCGATAAGGCAGATCTCCGAGAGCAACTCCTGCCATTCAGCCTGCGTCCGCCTGCGGAACGCGGCGAAGAGGATCGGCTCGAGGTCCGCGTAGTGCTTCGTCCGGCTGGCGTTGGTGGCAAAGCGTTCGTCGGAAACCAGCTCGTCGCAGCCGATGGTCGCGCAGAACAGCGTCCAGTTGTGGTCCTTCACGTTCGCGACCACGACCCAGCCGTCGCTCGCCGGGAAGGCCTGGTGTGGGGTGCTCAGCGGGTGCCGGAGTCCAACGGGCCCGGGTACTTCGCCGGTTGAGGTGTAGCGCACGACCGCGTTCTCCATCAGTGCGACCTGGCAATCGAGCATGCCGATGTCAACGTGCTGCCCGAGCCCGGATACCGAGCGTTCGACCAGCGCCGAAAGGATGCCGATGGCGGTGTACATCCCGCCGGCCATGTCACCGATGGAGTAGCCCGCGCGGGCAGGCGGGCCGCCGTCGTGCCCGGTCATGCTCATAACGCCGCCCATGCCCTGGACGATGGCGTCCACCGCGCCGCGCTCACGGTAAGGCCCGGTATGCCCGAACCCGGAAGTCGAGGCATACACAATCGCCGGGTTGATGGCGCGGAAGTCTTCGTAGCCGAAGCCCAGGCGTTCCATTGTCCCCGGGGAGAAGTTCTCGGTGACCACGTCCACCTGCTTGACGAGCTCGTAGATCGCGTCCTTCGCCTCTAGCGCCTTCAGATCCAGCATCAGGCTCTTTTTGCCGCGGTTGACCGAGAAGAAGTACGAACTGACACCATGCACATACGGGCCCATGCCGCGGCGCGTCTCGTTCTGTGAGGTGGTCTCAATCTTCCAGACTTCGGCCCCGAGGTCGGCCAGGATCATGACGCCGTACGGCCCGGCGAGCGCCCAGGTGAAGTCGAGGACCTTGATGCCTGTGAGCGGACCGTTCATGTGCTTCTCCCCCGGCGAGCCTAACGGCCGGTGACCCGCCGTGTCGCGTCCCGGAACCGCGCGACCTGTTCCGTGCTTCCGCGAAGCCGCCGGTTGGCTTCGTCTTCCATCGCCCGGGCCTCGTCCGACAGGGTGGCGGCGTCGATGACGCGCTTCGCTTCGCGCACGGCCTCGCGAGAATGCGAGGCGATGGTCTCGGCCATCCGCCAGGCGGCGGGGAGCAGCTCATCAACGGGATGGATCCCGGTCACAAGCCCGTAGTCGAACGCCTCCTGGGCGTTGAACGGCCGCGCTGTGAAGATCAGTTCCTTTGCCCGCGCCGCGCCGACAAGCCTGGGGAGCGTGGCCGCTGCGACCACGAGCCCGTACTCGGAGCCCGGCAGGCGGAACATCGCGTTGGGAGACGCGATCCGGATGTCACACGCGACCGCCAGGCGGGCGCCCCCGCCATAGCAGTAGCCGTTAATCGCGGCGATGACGGGCAGCGGCATCTCTGAGACACGGGTGATCGCCAACGCGGCGCCGGCGATGCGGCCCCGCCCCTCAGTCACGCCGCTTGCCTCCAGCATGTCGGCGCCGGCGCAGAACGCCTTCGTGCCGCTCCCGGTAAGGATGATGGCGGCGACGTCCGGGTCGTTTCCGGCCCGTTGGAGGGCGGCCGCAAGCGCTTCGCCAAGGGCCTGGTTGAGGGCGTGGTGCCGTTCCGGGCGGTTGAGCGTCAGGAGGACAACGCCGCCGCGGCGTTCTTCGAGGACCAGGTTCGTTTCGTCAGTCATAGGCAGTGCCGCAGTTTAGCGAACCGCGCGCCGGCCCGCACACGGGCTTGCTCGGGGTCTCATCAAAGCAGTTGGCGACGAGGTCGTCTAGGAGTCGACCGGGGAGAGCACGAAGGTGGCGCGGTGGCCGTTGGCCGTTGGCTGTTGGCTGTTGGCTTTGCCCAAACAGCATGGGGTGACTTGCGTCACCCCGTTGTGAGGTTGGCTCGGGCGGCGCGCTACCATCCGCAGGCTGTGACCTCGCGCGACTCGGTATGATTCGGCTCATGAGCGTCCCTTCCGCAGACTGGGCCGATGCCAGACCGGTCGTGGACCTGGCGAAGGTCACTGACTACTTGCTTTCGTTCGACCATCCCGATGGATACACGAAGGCCAGGTTCTTCGCGCGTTTCGGATTCGATGCTGGGCGGCCGTTGGTGTTCGTTGACGCATTGGTGCGCCACCGTTCGGACTCGGAACTGCAGGGATCTCAGGAGACGCCTTATGGAGTACGCTATGTCGTACACGGTGTGCTGCAATCGCCGGACGGTCGCAATCCCCTTGTCCGCTCTGTCTGGTTTGAGGAGCAACCCGGGATCGTGCGATTGGTGACTGTGTATCCTCTACGGGAGGCCCGTTGACATGCGTGAGTTGGAGTTGGCGGTGCTCGACCATGATGTTCCCGAACACGGGTTGTGCGCGGGCGACGTGGGCACCATCGTGCTCGTCCATCGCGGCGGCGAGGCTTACGAAGTGGAGTTCGTGACGCGGGGCGGCGAAACACTTGCCGTACTCACCCTCGCTCGGGGCGAGATCCGCCCGTTCACGGACCGGGAAGTCCTTCACGCGCGGGAACTCGCCCGAAACTGAGAAAGCTGGTCTAGTCTTCTTTCACGCGCCAATCAGCCAGTGAGCCGGTGTGCTTTCGGCACCGCCTCGGTGAACGCCGAATCGGCCTGGAAGTGCGCCTGCGCCCGCTTGGGCTGGCCGGGGTACAGCTTGAGCCACTCATCGAGCGTCTCTGGAGGACAGGGCATTCCAAGCAGCAACGCTCGCACCGCGGGCAGGAGTTCATGCGGGACCTGTACAAAGGCCGAGTGGGGATCGTTCCACGCCGCTTCAAGCTCCGCGACTGCCTCATCGTCCGTTTGGTTCTCATAGAAGGAGAGCATGCGCTGGATGCGGTCGTGGTCCCAGCCTTCTGGAAGCTCTTGTTCTGTCATTTCTTCTTGTTCAGCCTCCGCCGGAGGCTTCGAGCGGCTCCGGGTTAAGGTAGAACTCGATTCTCATCCCGATCGCGGCATACTACCGCATCGGTCGCCGCCAGATCGGTGCGGCTTCTCAGCCGGGGACAAGTCCGACGGTTCACTCGCGCGCCTACCCCAGCGCTGCCAGCCCCTCAAGCGCCTCCACCCACCGCCCCTGGGCGGCCGTGTCCGGCACGTCCCGGCCGCGGACGACGGTGATCCGGCGCCAGGCTTCGGCCGCTGGCACGCCGAGCAGTACGAGCAGGCTGGCGACGCACAGCGGCGAGCGGCCGACGCCCATGCGGCAGTGTGACACTACGGTACGGCCGAGGATCAATTCGTCTCGCAGCGCATAGAGCCCCGGCAGGATCGCGGCGTCATCCATGGGCGTGGAGAGGTCCGGGATCGGCAGGGAGACGAAGGAGAGGCCCGCCTGCTTCGCCTCGTGCTCCTCGCGGTCAAGGTGGAGCTCCCGCAGCTCGCCCTGGACGAGCATGCTCACGAGCGTGTCCACGCCAGCGAGCCGCAGGTGGGCCATATCGTCCGCCAGCCAGAGGCTGCCGCGAGGGCGGCTAATGACCGCCACCCGTCCCGGCGCTGGAGCGTCAACCCAGTAGAACTCGGGTCCGGGCACTACCGCGTGGTCTTTCTGGCGGCGGCGGTGAAGCCCGCGAAAAGGCGTCGCGCTTCTTCGGAACTGCCAACCATCTCTTCGGGGTGCCACTGGACGCCGACCACGAACCGCCGGCCACGCATCTCGGCGCCCTCGATGCAGCCGTCTTCCGCCCAGGCAGTCGCAGTCAGCCCGTCGCCCAATCGGTCGAGGCCCTGGTGATGCATGCTGTTCACGCGCGCGTCCTGCGTGCCGAGCAGCGCCGCCAGGCATGTCCGGGCCTGGATGCGCGCGCCGTGCGTAGCTTCCCCGCGTGGGAAACCATGTTCGGTCTGCGCATGCTTGATGCCCTCGCCGTAAATATCCGGCAGGTGCTGGTGGAGACTGCCGCCGAGGGAGACGTTCAGCATCTGGAGGCCCCGGCAGATGGCCAGGATCGGCAGGTCGCGTTCGAGTGCCCAGAGGGTTGCGGCGTCCTCCATTTCGTCCCGCGCGGCCAGCACGCCGGTGGTCTTCGGGTGCGGTTTCTGGCCGTAGCGCGCGGGGTCGATGTCGCCCCCGCCGGTGAGGACGAGGCCGGAAACCTGGGCCATGAGCGCCTCGATGGCGCCCTCACTCATCTCCGGCGCGAGCAGCACGGGCACCGCCCCAGCCCCTTCAACCGCCTGCATGTAAGCCACGTTGAGGCTTGTGCGCGGGCCACGCCTCTCGTCGCCCGGCAGGCTCCCCATGGTGACTGCGACCAACGGTTTCATGCTTTCGAATACTACCGTGCCGCTCACTCCAGCGGGATCGTGGCCTCCGGGTGCGCGTCGTATTCGGGCAAGTAGGGCTTGATGTCGAGCACCGGTGTGCCGTCAATCGCGTCGAGCCCGAGGACGCGCACCGTTTCGCCGTCCACGCCGAGGAGCCGCACGGCTGAGACGCCGAGATGGTTCGGCCGGAGCTGGCTGCGCGTCGCGAGGATGCCGTAACGGCGGCCGCTCTTTAGCGTCATGGTCTCCGGTTTCTCCGGCGCTCCCGGGGCAAGGTCCATCCAGAACGTCACGATGACGTGGCTGTAGTGATCGAGGCCTTCGAGCATCGCGGCGTACTCCGGGGCGAAGGCGATGGCGCTCTCGACGCGCTCCCAGCCGTGGGGCCGCGGCTTCGCTACCTTGTTGTGGACGTACCCGAGCGCTTGCAGCGTCACCTCATGCGGGGGCGTGGGCCGCTCGAACGCTTCCTCGCGCTTGCGCCGCCAGAACATCGCCCTACTGCTGCCCCGGAGGCGGCATCTGGCTGAAGTCGATACCGTAGGCGCGGCCGATGCGGTCGCGCATCTCGGTGATGTCGCGCCCGGCCGTCAGTCCGCCATCGATCGCGAAGTGCTGGCCGGTGACGTAGGCGGAGGCGTCGCTCGCCAGCCAGGCAACGGCCTCGGCGATGTCACGGGGCATGCCTGAACGCTTCATCGGCGGCCAATCGGCGAAGGCGTCCGAGACCTTCCTGACTGCCGCGTCGGCGGCGGCGCCGGTGAACCCGAACGGCGTGGTGAAGATGTTCGTGCCGATGACGCCGGGGCAGACCGCGTTGGCGCGCACGTTGAACTCCCCCAGTTCCACGGAAACGGAGCGCGTGAGGTGGATGACGGCCGCCTTCGCCGCGCTGTAGGCGTGCGGGCCGAAGCCGGCCTGCATCCCCGCGATGCTCGCCGTGCTGACGATGCTGCCGCCGCGCTGCTCCTTCATCACGCCCGCCGCGTGTTTAATGCCGAGGAACACGCCGCGCAGGAGCACGGCCATCGTGGTGTCGTAGGCGGCCATATCTGTCAGTTCGATCGGGCCGCTGACGCCGCCGAAGCCAGCGTTGTTGAACATGCAGTCCAGCCGCCCCCACTTGTCGACGGCGAGCCGGACAGCGCCCTGCACCTGCTCCTCCTGGCTTACGTCCGTGTGCAGGTACGTGGTCGAAGGGCCGAGTTCCTCGGCGAGCTGCTGCCCCCGTTCGTCCTGGATGTCCGCGATGACGACGCGCGCGCCCTCTTCCGCGAAAAGCCGCAGCGTGCCCTCGCCGATCCCGCTCGCGCCGCCGGTGATGACCGCTACCTTGCCGTCCAGCCGTGCCATGCTTCCTCCCCTCCCGGCGCTACTGGTTGCCGGGCAGCTTGAACTGGGCCAGGCGCGCCTCCGCTGCCGCCTGGCGCTCGGACCAGAGCCGCCCTGTGGTCAGTGCCCCATCGACGACCAGGGCGTGGCCGCTGACGAAGCTGGAGGCGTCGCTCGCCAGCCAGAGGGCCGCTTCGGCGATGTCGCCCGGAAGGCCCGCCCGCTTGATTGGCTGGCCCTCCGCGAGCCGCGCTTTCATGAGGTCAATGGTGTAATCCGCCTGCTCGGGCGTGAGCCCCATGCCCTTGCCGAAGATCGGCGTGGCGATGCCGCCGGGGCAGATGCAGTTGACGCGCACGCCGCTTTCGCCGAGCTCGTTCGCGACCGATTTCGTCAGGTGGATGACGGCCGCTTTCGCCGCGCTGTAGATGTGCGGCCCATAGCCGCCGCCCACGCCCGCCACGCTGGCAGTACTGATGATGCTGCCGTAGCCCTGGGCCTTCATGACCGGCGCGGCGTGTTTGATGCCCAGCACTACGCCCTTGAAGAGCACATTCATGGTCTGCTCGAAGGCGTCCATGTCGGTGTCCTGGATGGGGCCGGAGACGCCGCCGAAGCCGGCGTTGTTGTACATGCAGTCCAGCCTGCCCCACTTGCTCAGGGCCGTCTTGATGGTGTCCTGGACATCCGCTTCCAGGCTTACGTCGGCGTGGAGGTAGGCCGCTGACGGACCAAGCTCCTCCGCCAGCTTCTGTCCGCGCGAATCCTGCGCGTCGGCGATCACGACCTTCGCACCCTCGGCAACGAAGAGCCGCACGGTACCTTCGCCAATCCCGCTGGCGCCGCCCGTGACAACGGCCACCTTGTCTTCCAGCCGTCCCATTCACAGTCCCCACGCCAAAGTATGGCGAGTCTAGGCCATCCCTCCCGGAGGGTCGAACGGTGTTCGGGACGTGGTGGTTTTTCTTGAGGACACAAAGGCTCGAAAACACAAAGTTTCACGAAGGAAAAGAAGTTTCGTGCCGCTTCGCGCTTTCGAGTCTTCGTGTTCTCAGCTCGAAACCGGCTTCGTGCTGCACGAGACGGTGTCGTGCTGTCGCGGGCACTTCAGCAGTGCGCCAACAGCCGCTCCTTTCACAGTCGCGGCTCCGGGTCGAGTCGGCACTCAGAACTCAGAACTCAGAACTCAGAACTCGCTCTAGTGCCCGATGCTCTCCGGGGCTGTCGCCCGGCCCGCGGTCGCCCAGGTGGCGTCCGGGTCGGGGAGCGGGAGCTGCTTCATCCCGCCCTGGACCTTCGTTTGCAGACGGGCGTATTCGGCCCGCATCCGCTCGTCCGGGTAGACCCAGTCGTGGAGGAAATAGACGCGCCCGATGCCGGCCTGGAGCAACTCCTTGGTGCAACCGAAGCATGGCCGCGTCGTCGTGTAGAGCGTGGCCCCTTCGACCGCGATGCCGAACCGCGACGCCGCGAGGATGGCGTTCTGTTCGGCATGGACGCAGATGCAGAGGTCATAACCCGTACCGGCCTCGAACTCACCGCGATTCGCGCAGCGGTAGCAGCCGCCCTCTTCGCAGTTGGTCATATCGCGCGGGGTGCCGTTGTAGCCGGTGGAGATGATGTGGCCGTCCTTGACGATGACCGCGCCAACCCGCTGGCCCGTGCAGTTTGCGCGCGCCCGCACGGCGAACGCGATGCCCATGAAGTAGTCGTCCATCGGGGGGCGCCGCCGGGGGCGATCACTTGCCATGCCCCCAAGTCTACACGTCCATCCGCAAGCGCCCGCGGGGGCTGCCAGACCCGCCGCTTGAATCTGCGCGGGTGGTCAGAAGCGGCCATTCGTGCTAAACTGATCAGGTATCCAAGCGGTTTGAGCCTGCCCCCGCAATGGGCTCCCGCCGAGGGCTGTACTACCTCTCTATGACCACCCAAGAAGCGTCTCCCGGCTCCTACAACGCAGATAATATCCAGGTCCTTGAAGGGCTCGAAGCGGTCCGCCGCCGCCCCGGCATGTACATCGGCACCACCGACAAGTCCGGTCTCCATCACCTCATCAAGGAGCTCGTCGATAACGCCGTCGACGAGGCGATGGCTGGCTTCTGCGACCGCGTGGAGGTGATCATCGGCAAGGATGGCTGGTGCACCGTGCGCGATAACGGCCGCGGCATTCCCGTGGACATCCAGCGCCAAACCGGCAAGACGGCCGTTGAAACCGTTATGACCATCCTCCACGCCGGCGGGAAGTTCGGCGGCGGCGGATACAAGGTCTCGGGCGGACTGCACGGCGTGGGCGCGAGCGTGGTCAACGCCCTCGCCTCCGAACTGTGGGTTGAAGTTGTCCCGGACGTGGATGCCCAGGGCCCGCAGCATGCCGGCAAGCTCTATCGCCAGGACTACCGCCGAGGCATCCCCCAGAACGAACTGTCGGCGGTCGAGCTGAACGGCACCGGCCGCGGCCGCGGCACCACGGTCAGCTTCAGGCCGGACGAGACGATCTTCGAGAGCGTCGATTTCGACTTCAAGATCGAATCCGAACGTCTTCGCCTCTACGCCTACCTCACAAAGAGTGTCTGGTTCCACCTCCTCGACGAGCGGACCGGCGAGGAAGTCAATTACTACTTCGAAGGCGGTATCAAGAGTTTCGTCCGCCACGTGAACCGCGAACGCGAATCCGTGAACGCGGACCCCATCTACGTGGAGCGCGAAATCGATGGCAACGTCATCGAATGCGCGATCCAGTACAACGACGGCTTCAACGAGTCCGTCTTCACCTTCGCCAACTCGATCAACACGATCGACGGCGGCAGCCACCTGACTGGCTTCCGCATGGCCCTCACGCGCGTCCTCAATGACTACGCCCGCAAGAACAAGATCCTCAAGGACAACGACCCCAACCTGACCGGCGACGACGTCCGCGAAGGTCTCGTCGCGGTCATCTCGGTGAAGCTGCCGGAGCCGCAGTTCGAAGGCCAGACAAAGACGCGCCTCGGTAACCCCGAGGTTTCCGGCCAGGTCCAGAGCGTCCTCACCGAGGCGTTGACCATCCACCTGGAGGAAAACCCTAACGACGGCCGGAAGATCATCGATAAGTGCCTGATGGCCTCCCGCGCCCGCGAAGCGGCACGCAAGGCGCGTGACCTCGTCCATCGCAAGTCCGCCCTTGAAAGTGGCACGCTCCCCGGCAAGCTGGCCGACTGCTCCAGCCGCGACCCGGAGGAGTCCGAGATTTTCATCGTTGAAGGCGACAGCGCCGGTGGTTCAGCGAAGCAGGGCCGCGACCGCCGCAACCAGGCGATCCTCCCCCTCTTTGGCAAGATCCTGAACGTGGAAAAGGCGCGCCCGGATAAGATGTTGGGCCACGAGGCGATCCGCCTGGTCATCTCCGCGCTCGGCACCGGCATCCGCGAGACGTGGGACGTTTCCAAGCTCCGCTACCACAAAGTCATCATCATGACCGACGCGGACGTGGATGGTGCCCACATTCGGACGCTGCTGCTCACGTTTTTCTTCCGCAACATGCCGGAGTTGATCGATGGCGGGTACCTGTACATCGCCCAGCCACCGCTCTACCGTGCGGCCGCAGGGAAGGACGTGAAGTACTTCTACTCGGACGCGCAGCTCGACGAGTTCCGCAAGAGCAAGAAGCAGACCCTGAACGTCCAGCGCTTCAAGGGCCTGGGCGAAATGAACGCCGAGCAGCTCTGGGATACCACCATGAAGCCCGACACGCGCTCTCTCCTCCAGGTCGGCGTCCACGATGCGGCCCAGGCGGACGTTCTCTTCTACGAACTGATGGGCGACGAAGTGGCGCACCGGCGTAAGTTCATCCAGAACAACGCCAGCCAGGTGAAGAACCTCGATATTTAGTTCTGGGTTCTGGGTTCTGGGTTCTGGGTGCTGGGGAACCGTACCGTCGCGCGCGGTGTAGTGTCCGGTGATGGGCGTATTCCCCTGGGTCGGCGGGTTGTGCGGCGCGGCAGCCTTCGTGCTGATGGTTGGCTGTGGCGGGAGCCCCGGCGCCAGCCAACCGGCTGGCTTGGGCGCCGCGGAAGACTCAACACCGGCGGGCGCCTCCGCCACGCCCGACCCCGATCCCGAGCGCTGGGCGCCGCTCCGGCGGCCGCTGACAGCCCTGACGCCCGGCTCCGGGGACACCTGCGAAAGATCGACGGTTCACCCAATCCCGGGTTCCGAGATGAAGGGTTTGGGCGAAGGACCCGTGTACGTGCTCGGCAGCGCCGGCACACTACAGTACGGGACCTACACGACGGGCGATTGGGTCACCTGGGGCGCACAGAAGTTCGGCCTGCTGGTTTCACCAGAGTTCAAGGGCGAAGCCCTGGTGCGGGGCGCCTCAGTCGATGGCCGACACGCGGTCCGGTTCGGCGATGGCCCCAGCCCGCCAGAAGAGTTGAATCTCACGCTGGAGGGCAACGCGACGACAGGGGGACAGCCGCGGGGTTCGCGCCTGTTTATGACCTACCTCCGGCTGGAAGCGCCGGGCTGCTACTTCCTTCAGATCGATGCCATCGACTTCAGCCAGACGATCACCTTCGAAGCCGAATTCGCCGGGATGATGAGTCGATGAACGCGGCTGTTCGGGCCCTCTGTGGGGGGCGCTAAACTGTACGGCCCTTGACCTTCTTGACCTGTCCCGAGGCTACCGCGGGTTCGCTATCGGCAAGTTCGCTCTTTTTTGCGGCCTGGCCGGGCCGCCCGGCAGGACCGACTCCCGTCACCGGCCCTTCGTCAACCCCAGTCACCGGCCCTCCGGCCGCCGATGCGCCGCCGCCTGGCTCCGCACTGCCGCTACTCGCCGGGGGCCTGCCGGTACCGTGCGGGTTGCCGCCGTTGCCGGGCGGGTTGGATTGGCCTGAGGCGACTCCGCCATTGTTGCGCGGCGGGTCAGCCTGGCCGGGGGCGTTCCCGCTGTTGCCTGGCGGGTTGGATTGGCCTGAGGCGACGCCACCGCTGTTGCCTGGCGGGTCGGCCTGTCCGGGGGCGTTGCCGCTGTTGCCCGGCGGGTCAGCCTGGCCAGGGGCATTGCCCTTGTTGCCTGGCGGGTCGGCCTGTCCGGGGGCGTTGCCGCTGTTGCCTGGCGGGTCGGCCTGTCCGGGGGCGTTGCCGCTGTTGCCTGGCGGGTCGGCCTGTCCGGGGGCGTTGCCGCCGTTGCCTGGCGGGTCAGCCTGTCCGGGCGCGCCGCCGCTGTTGCCCGGCAGCGCTTCCGCGCCTCCGTCCGGCGTGGCGGCGCCGGGCGCGCTCTCGCCGTTCGCGGCGGCGGCTGGCGAACCTGGCTCGCTGCCCAGAAGCGGTTGCGGACCTGGATCCGTGGCAGGTATCACCAGCGGGCCACTTCCGGGCGTCAGCGTGAACGACCGCCCCAGCGCTACGATCAGGGCCGAGCCCTCTTCAACGGTGAGCACCGTGACCCCGCGAGTCATCGCAACCTTCAGCACGGAGTTCGCAGCCACGTTTGCGCTCCAGTTGTCGCCGTCCGCGCGGACGCCGCTGGCCCCGGCCACGAACGTCACGTCCCCGGCCTGATGCGCGATGACAACGCCCGCGCTGGATTCCACGAAGGCGACGCGCGCTCCTGGTTCCAGTCCGAGCCGCAGGTCACCCGTGATCCCGATCCAGGCGAACGAGAGTGCCGTGATCGCCTGGCCGGGGCGTGCCTGATCGCCCGGCTGCCCGTCGATCAACACGTCGCCCAGCGCCTGGGCCACGATGACGTCCGCTGGCTCGTCCCCGGGCCGGGGGGCGAACTGCAAGGCCGCGATGATCGCCGCCGCGACGCCGATGCCGGCAGGGACTGTCACCCAGCGTTCGCGGATGACGAGGCGCTGGCGCGGCTGTTCCTGCACGCCCAGGTTCATCATGATCCGCCTCCGCAGTGCTTCGCGGCGGTCTGCGGCCAGCGGCGCCGGGCGGAAAGCGCGGAGCGCCATCTCTACGTGGCGGTATTCAAAGGTGTCGTCGGGCCTACGGCGCAGCATCGAGCATCACCTTCCGCATGTGTCGCAGCGCGCGCAGGAGGAGCGCACGCACGGCGCCTTCGCGTTTCCCCATTATGCGGGCAATCTCTTCGTGGCTCTTGTTGTTGAAGTAGCGCAGGACGACAACCTGCCGCTGGTCATCCGTAAGGATCTTCATCGCCCGCTCGACCTGCGCGCGTACTTCGGGCGAAAGCCCGGGCTCGGCGGCTTCGGCCTCGTCCAGCACATCCATCTGGAGGATCGGCAGCGTCCGCTGGCTCGCTCGCCAGTAGTCACGGACTTCGTTCCGGGCGATCGTGAATATCCAGCGCCGGAACCGGTCCGAGCCCGCGTGATACCCCGCCGCGGACCGCCACGCTTTCAGGAACACGTTCGCGACAATGTCTTCGGCCACCGTTTCGTTGTGGCATTGCCCCCGCACGTACATGTACAGATCGTCAACGAGGAGGACGTAGAGTTGCTCGAAGGCGGCGCTGTCGCCGCCGGCAACGCGCGCGGCGAGCCGGTCCAGGGCGGCCGGGTCGCGCCCGTCGCCTTCCAACACCTGGGGGAGGTGGAGTGTCTTCTGCAACCGTCTCCTCTTGCCCGCAGCCCTGGAGGGCATCATCTTCAGCCAGACTCTCGCCTGGATAATCGACGATCACGCGCCTTCCTGTCACTACCTTTTCCCCGGATTGCGGGGCGCGTCAGCGGATCATACGGTATTCTGTCAACTCCATGCCCGAACAGTACGTCGCTTCCGACAAGCGGACAGGGCTCGAGGTCGCCGTCACAGGCGATTTCCCGAGCCACCACGATGACCGGATTCGCATCGCCCGGACGACCCAGCTTTTCACGCGGTTGATGTCCACGATCCTGGCCACCGAAAACGAAACCCAGCGCCGCGAACGCTTCCTCGCGATCGAAACCCAGCTTGAATTGGCTGAGGCGCTCATCCGCGAGGACATGGAGGAAGTGCAGCGTCTGATGCGCTCGACGCTCGAGCGGATGGGCATCACTCCCGAGCAGATGGATCAGATGGCGAAGGAGATCCTTGACCGTCTGCGCGAAGGCGGCGAGGGCGGGCTCGGAGATTTCGGGCAGTTTGGCGGCCCGTCGGGCCCTTCCGGCCCCCCTATCCCGCCCGGCCCGGACTAAGACCCCGCCACGGCGCCGCCGCCGGTTTCCGCTTCGTAGGCCGCCAACATGTCCGCCCCCATGCGCGTCAGGCTCGCTTCCCCGCCCGGTCGCAGCCCGGCGACAACCTCCTCCCAGACGCCGCGGGCGGCCTCCAGCTGCTCGCGGTGGGCGATGGCATAGGTGGCGCCGATCCGGAGAAGCTCATCCCCAACGGCCTCTTCCGACACCGGTCCGCGCTGCGTCGCCCGCCAGGCGACCCTCGTGGCCAGGTGGTCCCAGGGCCAGGAGAGCACTACGTTGTCGCGGTCCGCGAGCGACGCCTGGAATCCGTTCGCGGTCCTCTTCGCCACCAGCCCCGCTTCCTGGAGTGTATCCGCGTCCATTCTCACCTTGTCCCCAAAGCTTGCCGGCCGTGCGAGGACGGCGCCGCAGATGAGCGACCCGGCGTTCCCGCAGGCGCGTTCAAGCTTTGCAAAGGGGAGTTCCGCTGCGCTCTCCTCGCCGGCGAACCGTGCCACCAGCCAGGCACCGAAGGACGGCGGGCCGGGAGGCCTTGCTGGCGCCGGGGGCTTCCGGAACAGCTTCATCCTCCCATGGTCTTCGGCAGGGGCGCGAAAGAAAAGCAGGGAACACCCCCGGCGTTTCTCCGCCGGATAGCGCGCGCCGTTTGAGTTTAGGGAGGGACACGAAGGCTCGAAAGCACAAAGCCGCACAAAGGCTTTCCCCAGGGGTTCATGCCGCTTCGTGCCTTCGCGCCCTGGTGTCCCTGTCTGAAGCGGCGGCATCAGCGCCGCATCGCCACCCCTGGCGTTCGCTCAGCTCACCCGCTGGAGTACCCTCTCTCCATGGACGACCGTATCTCCTGGTTCCCGATTGCCGAACGCTCCAGCCTCTCACCCGAAACGCGCGCCCTCTTCGAACAGCTCGAAGAGAAGCTCGGGTTCGTGCCCAACGTCTTCACGGCGTTCGCCTGGCGCGAACAGCGCTTCAACAAGTGGCGGGCCCACTTCGAAGACCTCATGCAGCCTTCCCCGGGCCTGGGAAAGGCCGAAAGGGAGATGATCTCCGTGGTCGTCTCCATGCAGAACCAGTGCCTCTACTGCCTCACGGCCCACGGCTTCGCGCTGCGGGCGCTCCTCAAGGACCCCGTCAAAGGCGCCCGCATAACCCTCGACTACCGCCGTGCCGGCCTGAGCGAGAAACAGACGGCGATGCTCGATTTCGCCGTAAAGCTGACGCTGGACCCCGTGACCTGCACGGAAGAAGACGTGGACGACCTCCGCGGCCTCGGCTTCAGCGAAGAGGACGTGTGGGACATCGCCGAAGTGACGGCGATGTTCAACTTCACCAACCGCCTCGCATCAGCGGCGGGCATCATGCCGAATCGCGAATACCACGGGATGGCACGCTGAGGGCCGAAGGCCGAGCGTTTGCCCCGGCTCAGGGGCCGGGAAACGGCTCCTCCTCCCCCCTCTCGCCCCTCAACTCAGGGCCGGTTGGACGCATCGCCGCCGCCGTCCCGCGGCGCATCCTGTCCTCGTGCGCACCCGTGCGCCCGGAGGCACTCCATGGAACTTACCCCAATGCAGAAGGGCGCCAATTCGCTTCGCGCGCTTGGCCGCGGCGAGATGGTTTCGCTTGCGCTCGCCTACCTGGAGAGCCACGCCCAGGCTTGCACCATCCTGGGCATCGAAAAGCCCAAGCATGTCAGCGAAGAAGAAATGTCCGACCGCGTCTCCCGGATGACCGAGGACGAACTGATCGCCCTCCTCATGCCGATCTCGGCCCTGGGCCACAGCGACTGACCCCCCCAGAGCAGACGGGCCAGTGGCCACTGGCCGTCATCCCCGCCGGCCGGCGGCTCTCTGGTCTTTGCTCTTTGCTCGTCGCGTTTTGCCCTCGGCTTCGCCGGTGCGCTACTATGTCTTCAACACCGCAACGTGGCCGCTCATATCAAGATGGGGTAGAGGGACCGGCCCTTTGAAACCCCGGCAACCTGTCAGCATTGGATAAGGTGCCAACTCCGGCCTCCCGGCGCGCCGGGAGAAAGATGCGAGCGACTTCGCTCCAACCAACGGCCCACGCGGACAGAGGAGAGACACGATGGTTTCCTTGCCGGGCCGCATGGTCATGCGCTAGCCCCTCGCCGAAGGGGCTCTCCGTATCGTTCACGTCAACCAGTCCTTCCGCGGAAGGACCTACGGAGTATCTGTATGAGTTTCGCCACCAACCTCCGCTGTCGCGAGTGTCATCGCGAATACCCGCTCGCGGCACTGAATGTCTGCGAATATTGCTTTGGCCCCGTTGAAGTCACGTACGACTACGACGGCATCAGGAAGAACGTCACCCGCGCGCGCATCGAAGCCGGCCCTTCCAGCCTCTGGCGCTATCGCGACTTCCTCCCCTGCGACGCCGAGTCGGCCATCGACATCGGCGCCGGGTTCACGCCCCTCATCCGGGCCAAGAACCTGGGCAAACTGCTCGGCCTGAACAACCTCTACATCAAGAACGACACGACGAACCCGACCTGGTCGTTCAAGGACCGCGTGGTCGCGGTGGCCGCCAGCCGGGCGCGGGAGCTGGGCTACGAAAAGCTGGCCTGCGCCAGCACCGGCAACCTGGCGAACAGCGTCAGCGCCCACGCCGCCGCGGCCGGGATGGAGGCCGTCGTCTTCATCCCCCACGACCTCGAACTCGGCAAGGTGCTCGGCTCCAGCATCTACGGGCCAACCCTCGTGAAAGTGAACGGCAACTACGATGCCGTGAACCGCCTCTGCGCCGAACTCGCGGGCAACTACAACTGGGCCTTCGTCAACGTAAACGTCCGCCCGTACTACTCGGAAGGCTCCAAGACGCTCGGCTTTGAAGTGGCCGAGCAGCTTGGCTGGCAGGCGCCCGACCACTGCGTTGTGCCCATCGCCAGCGGCTCGCTTTTCGTGAAGATCCGCAAGGGCTTCCAGGAGCTGGCGAAGGCGGGACTCATCGAAGAGAAGGCGACGCGGATGAGCGGCGCCCAGGCGACGGGCTGCTCGCCCGTCGCCACCGCCTGGCAGGAAGGGTCCATGAACTTCCGCCCCCAACGGCCTGACACCATCGCCAAGTCACTCGCCATCGGCAACCCTGCGGACGGCTACTACAGCCTCGTCCAGCTCAAGGAAACCGGTGGTTCCTGCGGCAGCGTTACGGACGACGAGATCGTCCAGGGCATGAAGCTCCTGGCCGAAACCGAGGGCATCTTCGGCGAAACGGCGGGCGGCGTAACGATCGCCACGCTCAAGCAACTTGCCGAACAGGGTAGAATCGGTGCGGACGAAGTGACCGTGGCATTCATCACAGGCGCGGGGTTCAAGACGGTGGAAGCCGTGGCGGATTCCCTCAACGCCCCGCTCGAAATCGATGCCACCGTCGAAAGCTTCGAAGCCGCCTACCGGGCGCTGGGCCCGGCCGTGGGAGTAGCCTGATGTCCGTCAAACGCGTGAAGTTCACCTTCCCGGAGGACCTTATCCGGGAGCCGCTGATCTATAACCTTGGCCACGCATTCCGCGTCATCACAAACGTCCGCATGGCGGATGTCGATGAGAAGACGGGCTGGGTTTTGCTCGAACTCGAAGGCGACCACGACGAGATCGAACGGAGCCTCGCATGGGCACAGAGCAAAGGCGTCCGTATCGACCCCGTCCAGGGAGACGTCGTCGAGGGATAGCGCCCCAGAAGTTCTGGGTTCTAAGTTCTGAGTTCTCTAGGGACTCGGTGCGATATCCCCAGAACGCAGAACCCAGTACCCAGAACTTAGAACTACCCTGGAGAGACCTTTTGGCAATCACAGTGCGAATCCCGCAGCCGCTGCGGAACCTTACCGGCAACCTGTCCACCGTCACCGGCGACGGCACGACCCTCGAAGCCTGCCTGGCCCACCTGGAGACCACGTACCCGGGCATCAAGGAGCGGGTGATGGACGAGGCCGGGCAGCTCCGGCGCTTCGTCAACATCTACGTGAACGGCGACGACGTGCGCTTCATGGACGGCCTGGCTTCGCCGCTCAAGGATGGGGACGAAGTGAGCATCGTCCCGGCGGTTGCGGGGGGCTAATTCCGGCGACGGCGTTCGAACAGGGTGTTCACGGAGACCGCGAACCCGGGGATGACCGCCGACTCGATGAGTTCGTCACCTGACACGGTGCGCCGCTCGCCGCCCTCGTATATGTCGACCATCCGGCGTTCGAGGTCCACGACCCAAACCGACCGGACGCCAAAGCGGATGTAGGCGTCCACCTTCGCGCGGACATCCCGGCGGCTCTGGCCGATCGAAAGCAGTTCGACGGCCAGGTCGGGTGGATGAGTGATCCATTCGTCGTCTTCCGGGTCGCCCTCAACGTAGAAGGCCAGGTCCGGCAGAGGCGCGAACGGCCCGAGGTCCCCACTTGACGGGATGATGGCGCGTGGCTCTACACCCGCGACGCCGAACGGCTCCAGCAAGTTCCCGAGCCGGGTTGCGATCCGGCTGTGA
>PNKC01000013.1 GCA_013822275.1 Anaerolinea sp.
GACAGGTAACGCGCCCAGGTGGGCGCGTTTTTCATTGGGCGAAACGGCGGGCCCCCCGGCACCGGCCCCCGTATCAAAGTCCACGTCTCAGCGCATGCTGACGCGCGCGCTACCGACGCAGCCCGGACCAAAGCGCGCGCCGGCTGACTGGGGCCGTTGGTCGCTGGTGAAGGCGACGCTCGCTCCTCCTGAAGGCGTGATCATCCGTGGCATCATGGAGCGTCTCCGCTTTGCGTCCCCAGAAGTGCGAGGGCATCGGCTGATGAGAGGCGAGCCTGGCCGGGAATTCGTGGAACCCCGAGGAACAACGCGAGCCGGATCAACGTTAGGCCGGGTATGAGCGTTGCCGCGGGTCGAAGGCGTTGGATGGTTGGCGGGAGACGGCGCTCCGCCGCCATCCTCTTCGTGGCGCTCCTGGCGTTGCCCCTCTACGTCCGATTCGCGCCCTTCGAGGCCCCAGAAACGAAAGGCGCCGTGCCCGGGACGGTGGTGCTGGATTCGCGGGGCACGGTGCTGGAGCGCGACGGCGCCGAGGGCATGCGGATCCCGCTGAAGCTGGAATCCGTCGCGCCGGTGATGGTCCAGGCGACCATCGCGGCCGAGGACCAACGCTACCGGGCGCACCCGGGCGTGGATCCCCTCGCCGTGACGCGAGCAGCGTTGCGCTACCGCTCGCAGCCCTCCGGGGCGTCCACGATCACGCAGCAACTTGCGCGGCGGCTCTATTTGCCCGATGGCGGCGGCCCGCTGCTCGTGCGAAAGCTGCGCGAAGCGGTCATCGCCCTCCAGTTGGAGGCGCACCGTTCCAAGGACGAGATCCTCGAGCTGTATCTGAACGACGTGTACTACGGCCGCGGCGCCTACGGGGTTGAGGCGGCGGCGCGCGTGTATTTTGGCGTGAGCGCTGGGAACCTGGACCTGGCGAAAGCTGCCTATCTTGCGGGACTGCCTCAACTGCCCAGCGCGTATGACCCGGCGAGCGACGAAGCGCCGGCGCTTGCGCGGCGCGCGTATGTGCTCGCCCGGATGGCCGCGGACGGGCGCATCACCGAAGGGCAGGCGGCCGCGGCCCGGTCTCAGGCGGTTGAAGTGCTGCCATCGTTGCAGCCGCCGGTGGCGCACCAGTTTGTGCAGTATGCGAAAGCGGAGCTGGCCCGCGCCCGGCCCGGCCTGGCGGACAAGCCGGGGCTGATCATCGAAACGACCCTCGACGCCGGGCTGCAGCAGGAATCAGAGCGGCTGGTGCGCCTGCGGCTGGACGACCTTGCCCGGCGGAACGTTACCAACGGCGCCGTTGTTGCCATCGAGCCCGGCAGCGGCCGGATCATCGTCATGGTTGGAAGTGCCACCGGCGGCGACCCCGCCCACGGCGGCGACATCAATATGGCGCTGGCGCCTCGCCAACCAGGCTCCGCCTTGAAGCCTTTCCTCTACGCCGCTGCCTTTGAAAAGGGGTACACGGCGGCCACGCCTCTGCTGGATGTGCCAACAACGTTCGCCACAGACGAGGGGCCGTACACGCCGCTGAACTACGACCGCCGTTTCCATGGCGTGGTGCCGCTGCGGACGGCGCTGGCGTCTTCGTTCAACGTGCCCGCGGTGCGGACGCTCGATGCGCTTGGGCTGGACGCCCTGCTGGAGGTCGTTAACCGGTTCGGGCTGGAAACGCTCGGCGACGCTGAAAGCTACGGGCTGTCGCTCACGCTTGGCGGCGGCGACGTGAGGCTGCTGGACCTGACATCCGCGTATGCGGCCCTGGGGGCGGGCGGCGACCTCGCCCGGCCGTACGCCGTGGCCCGCGTGCGCGACCAGCGGGGCAAGGTGCTCTACGAACATCCGCGAGAAGCCGCACGGCGCGTCATCTCGGAACAGCACGCGTACTTGCTGGCGGACATCCTGAGCGATTCGGCGGCGCGCATCCCCGGGTTCGGGCAGGTAACACCGTTCGACCTGCCATTCCGGGCGGCCGTGAAGACGGGGACGACGACGGGCTTCCGGGACAACTGGACGCTTGGCTACACGCCGGAGGTCGCGGTTGGCGTGTGGGTGGGGAACGCGGATGGGTCTTCGATGCAGGACGTTTCGGGAGTCGATGGTGCGGGGCCGATCTGGCGCGACGTAATGCTGGCGGCAGCTTCCGGGCGAAGCATGACCTGGCGAGCGAGGCCCCCGGGACTGGTGGAGGCGACGGTGTGCAGCCCGGCCGGCCTGCTGCCAGGGGCGAATTGCCCCTCCCCTGTGCGCGAGCTGTTCGTGGCCGGGACGGTGCCGGCGGCGCGTGAGGGCTACTACACGCGCGAGGCCGGCGGGCGCGTCTCGATCAACCCGCCGCTGGAGGCGCGAGCGTGGGCGATGGATGCGGGGTTCAGCGTTGGCAGCGGGGATGGCGCGGTTGGCGAGGGCGTCCGCATCGTCGAGCCGAGCGAGGGTTCCGTGCTCTTCGTCTCGCCGGAGCTAAACGAGCAGCAGATGGTCCTGCGGGCGGCGGCCCCGCCGGGAGCAGAGGGCGTGACTTTCCGGATAGACGGGCGAGTGGTTGGAGAGGTCCCCGCGGGAGACGCGCGGATGGTGTGGCGGCTGGAGCCGGGCCGGCACCAGGTGGAAGCGATTGTGCGGCTCAAGGACGGCGGTTCAGCGACCGCGACAACGACGTATGAGGTAAGGACGCGATGAGCGAGCAGCAGGTATCAACCGGATTCATGGACCGGGCAGTGGGCTGGGTGCGTCAAAGGCTGCACCAGCGGCCATGGCAGATCGGTGGCGCCCTCGGCGCGGTCGCTGTGGTTGTGCTTGTTGTTGTAGGTGTCTGGGCGCTGGTGGGGCGTGAGGGTTCTTCGAAGCCGGCGATCCCGGAGCCGCCGGGGTTCGCGGTGAGCCCGGAAGGCGACGACGTGCCGAGGCTGGCGCCGATCAAGGTTACCTTCGCCAGCGCGCCCGCTGAGCGGTCCGCCGAGAAGCTGCTGGAGGTGGAGCCGGAGTTGAAAGGCACCTACGTCTGGCTAACGGAGCGGACCGTGCTGTTTCAGCCGGAGTTCCCCGGGATGCTGCGCGGCTCCAGTTACACGGTGAGCGTGCCGGCGCGGCCTGAAACGGGGCTGATGGAGGATGTGAAGAAGCAGTTCACGGTCACGGGGCTGCTCACCGTCCAGCAGGCGATACCCGGTGATGGCGATACGGAAGTGCCGCTCAACGCCCAGATCCTGGTCCAGTTCAGCCGCTCGGTGGCGCCGCTGACGACGCTGGGCGAGCAGCGCAAGGAACCCGTCGTTGTGTTTGACCCGCCGCTGCAAGGCACGGGCGAGTGGCTGAACACCTCCATCTACCGGTTCGTGCCGAGCAACATGCAGCCGTTCACCACCTACAAGCTGAAGGTGGCAAAGGGGCTGACGTCCGCAGCGGATGGGGTGCTGAAGGAAGACTTCGCGTGGAGCTTTACGACGATCAGCCCGGCGGTGGCCTCCGTTTCGCCGGACAACGCGACCGAGTTCGCGAGCCTGCGCCAGCCGGTGGTCGTTACCTTCAATCAACCTATGGAGGCGAGCGCGGCGCAGGGCATCACCCTGAAAGACCAGGCAGGGAGTGCGATTGCGGGGAGCGTGGCCTGGAGCGAGGGCAACACCGTGGCGACGTTCACGCCATCGGTCCAGTTGGTGCGCAAGGCGGTCTACACGGCAATGATCGCGAAGGGCCTCAAGGGGGCGAAGGGTGGCGCCACCCTTGAGGAGCGGACATCAGCCTTTACCACAGTGGGGCTGCCCTCGGTGGCATCGACGAATCCTCCGAACGGGGCAACGGGCGCGCCACGCTACGGCGTCAACATCAACTTCTCGTCACCGATGGACCCGGCGACGCTGGAAGACAAGATTAGCATCAGCGGCATACCCTCAAGCGAACTTGTGGGAAGGATCTACGCCGACGAGCGGATGGTGAGCGCGAGTGCGCCACTGAAGCCATCGGCCTTCTATACCGTGACGCTGGCCCCCGGCGCGAAAGACCGTTACGGGCAGGTGATGGGCGGGTACACATTCTCGTTCACCACGGGGGCGCTGCCATCGCAGGTGACGCTGGCGTTGCCGGGATACAGCTCCTCGGCAACCTACTCGTCCTCCGTCGAGCCGGTCATTTATTTTCACTCGACCAACCTGGCGAACGTCCGCTTCTCGCTCTATCCGCTGACGGAGGAGGAAGGGCAGAGGCGGCTCCACGAACCTTATTACGACCGTAAGTTTGTCCCGAGCCAGCCCTTGATGCGGCAGTGGGACGAGCCAGTCAACGCGCCGAAGGACGAGGTGTATCTGGGGTCAACGTCCATCAGCGGCGGCGGGCTGCTGCCCGAGGGCTACTACTTCCTGCGAACAACCGGAGAGTGGGCGTCGGAGGTCTTCTTCGCCGTGGTGGACACCGTCATCGTCACGAAGCTTTCAAACGACGAGTTGCTCGCCTGGGTCCTCGATCACGATACCGGCCAGCCGTTGCCAGGGGTGGCGGTCAAAGCGAGCGGCCCGGGGTTGGGCTCGCCACAGGCGACGACGGATGCGAACGGGCTCGCTTCGTTCAAGGTCCCGGCGCAGACGCTGGGGAGCAATATCGGCGACCGGTCGTACTACCTGGTGGTGGACGGCGGCGGACGACGCGGGTTCGCGAGCACGCGCTGGCAACAGGGGAGCCAGCCGTACCAGCTGAACCTGCCGACGGAATACTTCGCCCGTGAGTGGGTGGGGCAGGTGTACACGGACCGGCCAATCTACCGGCCCGGCGAGAAAGTGGAGTACAAGGGCGTTGTGCGGGCAGACGACGACGCGCAGTACAGCGTGCCAACGGCCAACCCGCCGCTGCAGTTCGTGATCATGAACTCGCGCGGCCAGGAAGTGCGCCGAGAGGACATAACGACCAACGCGTTCGGGACCTTCGCGGGGACGTTCGAGCTGCCCGGTGACGCCACCGTCGGCGACTACTCAATCAGCCTGCGGCTCAAGGCTGCGCCGAACGAGTACTTCGGCACGGTCACGGGCAACAGCTTCCTCGTGGCGGAGTTCCGCAAGCCGGAGTTCCAGGTCGAGGTGAAGGCCGGCAGGCCTTCGTACGTGAATGGCGAGTCGATCGACGTGCGGACAACGGCGACGTTCTTCTTCGGCGGCGCCGTGGAAGGGGCGCCGGTTGAGTGGAGCGCGTTGGGCAACCCGTTCTCCATGCGCGTGAAGGGGTACGAACAGTATTCGTTCAGCGACTACGACTACTGGAAGGAGGCCGTCTACAAGCAGCCCGTCCGTTCGACCGGGACGGCCAGGACCGGCGCCGATGGGGTCGCGGCGTACAGCGTGGCGGCGGTGCTGGCGGAGGGCGAAGGGGCGCAGCAGTTCACGCTCTCAGCCACGGTGACGGACCAGAACGCCCAGGCTGTCGCCTCCAGCACGACGGTCACCGTGCACCCGGCGGAGTACTACGCGGGCATCCGTCCGACACAGTACGTCGCGCTGGTGGGCACGGAGTCAGGCGTGAACCTGGTGACGGCGGATACGGACGGCAAGATCCTGCCCAACCGGGCTGTCGCGGTGAAGGTGTATCAGCGGGAGTGGATCACCACAAAGACCCAGACCCCCGAAGGCGCCCGGCGGTACAAGAGCGAACCGAGAGACACGTTGCTGACCACCCTGAACGCGACGACCGACGCGAAGGGCGAGGCGACGGTGAAGCTCACCCCCTCGAAGCCCGGGACGCTCCGGTTGGTGGCCGAAGTGACGGACTCGAAGGGCCGGGTGGCGAAGTCGGCAACCTACCTGTGGGTTTCCGGCAAGGAGTACGCGAGCTGGCGGATTACGAACGACGACACGGTCGCCCTGGTGGCCGACAAGGACAAGTACGAAGTCGGCGAGACGGCGGAGGTGCTGGTGCCGGCGCCGTTCACGGGCGCGGTCGGGCTGGTGACGGTGGAGCGCGGCAAAGTCATCACGAGGAGCGTCCAGACGTTCCCGACGAACAGCGAGCGGCTCCAGATCCCGATCACCGACCGGTCGGTGCCGAACATCTTCGTCTCGGTGGTGCTTTACCGGCCCCCGACGCTGGAAGACCCGGTGCCGCGCTACAAGGTGGGGTACGTACAACTGCCGGTTTCGACTTCGACGCGTGTGCTCAAGGTCGACATCCGGCCTGACCGCGAGCAGGCGAAGCCGGGCGAGACCGTGCGTTACGACATCAAGGTCACCGATTCGAGCGGCAAGGGCGTGAGGGCGGAGCTCTCGGCAGCGGTTATCGACAAGGCGCTCCTGGCGCTGGAAGACGAGCGCGGGCCGGACGGGCTGAAGGCTTTCTGGTTCCAGCGCGGGCTGGCGGTGTACACGGCGTCATCCATGGCGGTCTCCGTGAACCGTTCGAATGACGTGATCGCGGAGCCGCCCGCGGGTGGCAAGGGTGGCGGCGGGCTCGATGACGACCGCCTGCGCCAGGACTTCCGCAACACCGCCTACTGGGCGGCGCAGCTGGTGACTAAAGACGACGGGACGGCGAGCGTCGAAGTGAAGATGCCTGACAACCTGACGACCTGGCGGATGCAGGTCCGCGCCGTGAGCGGCAACACGCAGGTTGGCGAAGGCACGAACGAGCTCATCTCCACGCAGCCGCTCCTGTTGCGGCCGGCGCTGCCGCGCTTCCTGCGTGTGGGCGATTCAGCACAGGTCCGGATGCTCGTGCGGAACGCGACGGACAAGGAATCGGAGGTGAAGGTCATACTTAAGGCGGAGGGCGTGAACGTCAGCGGCGACGGTACGAAAAGCGCGAAGGTGCCCGCGGGTCAATCGGCGATGCTGACCTGGCCGGCGAAGGTGGACGCCGAAGGGACGGCGAAGTTCACCTTTACGGCAACGGGCACTGGCGAGCTGAAGGATGCGGTTACGCAGGAACTGCCGATCCTGCTTGACGTAACGCCAGAAACGATGGCCACGGGCGGCATCGTCACCGACCAGAGCGGCCTGGAGGCGGTCTATCTGCCGCCGTACGCGATCCTGAAGTACGGGTCGCTGGCCGTTTCGGTGCAGTCGGCGTTGGTTGGTTCGATGGCGGGCGAGCTGGGCTGGCTTGACCCGCAGCCGCGCGAAGGCGCGGAGCGGGTCGCGAGCCGCCTGATGGCGACGATCGGCGTGCGGCGCGCGGAGAAGAGCGCGGGCGGCAACCCGGGCAAGTACGACGGCCGCATCAGCAGCGATGTCGCGGGACTGCTGGGACGGCAGCGGCCGGACGGCGGCTGGGCGTGGTGCGACCTGTACTGCGAGTCCGACCCGAACGTCACCGGCTGGGCGCTGATGGCGCTGGGCGAGGCGAAACGGGACGGCATCAACGTTGATGCGGGCGTCCTGAGCCGGGCAACTGAGTACGTCCGCGCCTACGTTAACCGCGTAACTGACGTCGCGAATCCGGCGGACCCGAATCAGAAGGCGTTCCTCCTCGCCGCGCTCTCCTCGGCGGGCGGAAGCTTCTTTGCGGAGACGCCAGCGCGGGCGCTGTACGAGCAGTACCGGAGCAAGCTCACGAGCTGGGGAAAGGCCTATCTGGTCATCGCCCTGATCGATGCGAAGGTGGCGAAAGACGACCCCCAGGTGCGCGCGCTCTTGAATGACCTCGCCGCGGCCACCATCCCCAGCGCGAACGGCAACCACTGGGAGGACGAGTACGTGCGCGGTTCGTTCATGACGAACACGGCGACGACGGCGCTGGTCGCACGCGCGCTGACGGCGGCGCAACCGGAGCAGCCGCTGCTGGCGCAGAGCGTGCGCTGGCTGGTGGTGGCGCGCGGGGCGGAAAAGTGGCGGACGACCATCGACAGGGCGACGGGCGTCCTTGCCCTGACGAACTACGCGGTGCAGACGGGCGAGCTGGGTGGAGACTACAGCTTCAAGGTTTCGCTGGACGACAAGGAGCTGATCGCCGGGCTGGTGAAGCCGGGCCAGGCGCCGGTGTCGGAGACGAAGACCCTGCCGCTGAGCGGGATGAAGGCGGGCGCGACGGCTCTCGTGGAGTTCGCGCGCGAGCTCGGCAAGCCGGGGCGGCTCTACTACACGATGAACCTTCGTTACGTGACACCAGCGAAGGAGATCGAGGCGCTCAACCGCGGATTCGCGATTTCGCACGAGTACACGTTGCTTGATGACCCGGCGAAGCCGGTGACGGCGGCGAAGCTGGGCGACACCGTGCGCGTCAAGGTGACCGTGCTCGCGCCCGCCGACCGGAAGTACGTTGTTGTTGATGACATGCTCCCGGCGGGACTGGAGCCCGTAGACACGCGACTCAAGTCGATCGACCCGAAGTTGAAGGTGCAGCTTGAAGCCGAGCGGGATGCCGAGGCGAAGAAGCGCGCCGGGGCAGGCAGGGATGGCTACTACGCGCCCTGGTTCCGCTGGTACTACAGCCCCTGGCAGCACGTGGACGTGCGCGACGACCGGACGGTGCTGTTCGCCGAACGGCTCGGTAAGGGCGTCTACGAGTACATCTACTATGCGCGGGCGACGACGCCGGGGGACTTTTTTGTGGCGCCGGCGCACGTGGAGGAAACGTACTTCCCGGAGGTGTTCGGCAGGAGCGACAGCGGGAGGTTTGTTGTCGAGGAATGAGGAGTGAGGAATGAGGCGCGGGGCACGAGGCGCGAGGCATGAGGCATGAGGCATGACGGCGGCAGTCGTGCGGTGTGGGTGTCCCAGGGCGGTGCTGGTGGCCTTGGCAGCGCCCCGCTTGCTGGCGCGTGCGGTACAGACTGTCAGCCGCTCGCCTTCGGCAGGAAGTCTCGCAGGTGTTGGAGCACCGCTTCTGGCTGGTCGTGGTGGATCCAGTGGCCGGCGCCGGCGATTTCGGCGGTGCGGACGTCGCGGAAGTGCGCTTTGGGGTCCGGGTGCTGGCGGCCGCGCGACGCCGACTCCGATCCCGTCAGGAGGAGGACGGGGCACTGGATGGCCTTCCAGAAGGCCGGCAGTTCGCTGCGCCGCAGTTCCATGGAGGTCCGGCCGTTCGCCCAGAGGTCGAATTTCCAGATGAAGCCACCGTCGACGGGCCTCGAGGCATACTCTACGAGGCCGGGGAGGATTTCGTCGGGCAGGCGGCCGTTTGCTTCCTTCATCCGCCGCGCTGCGCTCTCCAGGTCCGGGTAGACGTAGGGCTGCTGGGTTTCGAACGAACGCAGGCGGTCGCCCCAGCGGCGCACCCAGGCCGGGCCCACGCGCTCTTCGTCCGGGGGATTGAGTGAGTGGGTGCCTTCGAGCACGGCGAGGGCAGCGAAATGTTCCGGGTACGTGCCCGCGGCGACGAGGCACACGGAGCCACCATACGAGTGGCCGACGACGTAGGCCGGTGAGCCCACGGTTTCGATGACGCGGACGATGTCCAGCGCCATATCCGGGAGGCCGTAGTTGCCGCCGGGGGTCCAGCCGGAGTCACCGTGTCCGCGAAGGTCCGGGGCGACGACGTGGAAGTCGCCCCGCAGCGCGTTCGCCAGGCGGTCCCAGGAGCGGGAGTGGTCGCGGCCGCCGTGGACGAGGACAAGCGGAGGAGCAGACTCGTTGCCCCAGTCCCAGTACGAAATCCTGATGCGTTGCGAATCGACGAATCGTTGGCAGGGTTCAGCGGTCAATCAAGCCCCCTCGAGCGCGCATGGGCACGCGGTCGGAGCATGCCCGTTCGATGGCGCATGGTCGAGCGCCGGCTATCGGGGAGCGGCGGGCGTGAAGTGACTGGCGACCGTGGCGGCCTGGATGAACGCGCATTCCAAGACAAGGCCGCGATAGTGAGTTGGCCTCCGGATTCAGTCTTCCCTGTTATCCGTCGCGGGCGGTCATCGGGATGCGACTCTTGAAGGGGCGTGGGTCGGCTGCGCCGATGCTGGTGGTGGTGGCGGCGCTGTTGTTTGCTGCCTGGGGGTCGCCGGAAGCGGAGGTGACGGCGGCGCTCGCGGCAATCGTGCCGTTGGCGGCGCTATTCACCCGCACCACCACGGCGAACGTTGCGGCCGCGCCGGAGGACAAGGTTCCGATGCCGCAACTCACGTTGCCGGTCCCGCCTACCGCGGGCTTTGTGCAGGTCCAGCCTGCGTTCGGTGTGACGGACTCGAACGTGGTCTTGGCAGGCACGCCGAATGTCAGTTGGGCGTTCGAAGCAGCCTGCGGCCCGGCGTTGCGCACCGTGATCGTGTATGTCAGCAAGCCGCTCGCCTGAGCTGGTGAGGGCGACCCGGCGAGTTCGACGGACAGGTCTGAACTCGCGAGGCCCGTGACCGTGATCGCGACGTCGTTCCCTGTGCCTGACGGGAACTTGTAGGAGATCGTGAAGACGACGCCATCAACGGTAAACGTGGCGCCTTCCGGGAGGCCTGCAAAGGTGCCAACGATTGCCCCGGCGTTCACCTTCTGGATGATCGCGAACGTGTCCCCCACCTTCGGCGTAAAGCCGAGATCCACCGCCAACGTTGCCCCGCCAAGGGTCACGCTACCGGAAACATCGAACCTGCTGTACTGCGTGCCTGCTGTAAGTCCGTCGATGTCGAAGGTCAGGCGCGAGGCAGAATCCAGCGTGAGAATCCCGTTGACAGTGAAGCTGGCGGGACTCGTCCCCACCCCGGGTCGCCCCTCACCGCCTCGCAACTCCAGACCCGCAACTTCGCCGCTTCCGCGCACGCGGCCCTCGTCGCGTACAACGACGTTGTTCGGGATGCCGGAGCCGCCGACGTTCACACTGAGCGCGCCTTCCACCACCGTGATCTCACCCACGAAGGACCCTGCCCCGTTGAGGAACAGGGTGCCCGGCCCGACTTTGGAGAGCGTGGCGGTGCCATCGACTTGTTTGAGGCCAGCGGGGAGGGTGAGCGTTGTGTTGGAGTAGAGGGCGCCGATCGCCGTAGGGCCGTCGAGGGTTACGTTGTAGGCCGAGGTGGGTGAGCCAGACGACCGCAGCGCTCCCTGTCCGTCCACGCCGGCGCCCTTCAGAAAGACTGGCTCGCTTAGCAGGTGGGTGTCGTCGTCGAGTTCGAGTGTTGCACCCGGCACGACGCTGGTCGCGAGTGCGCCGAGAGAGCGCGCGCGGACGACGCCCTCCGCCACGATCGTCCCCCCCAAATACGTGTTCGCGGCGTTCAGGACCAGGTAGCCCGGACCGCTTTTCATCAGGCTGGCGGTATTTGGTCCGGAGATAATGCCGCCCACGAAAAAGGAGCCGATCAAGTTGAACTCCGTGAGCACGCCCGAGAGGACGATGTTCCCGTTCCAAAACGCTTGGTCCGGCGCGCGGACGACTGATGCGGGGCCTCCGCCGATGGTCAGCACTTCAGATGCGATTTGTACCCCGCTGAGCAGCGAAATCGTGCCGCCAGCGGCGACCGTCGTACCACCCGCCGGACTGCCAAAGGACCCATCGCTTCCGGCGATGAGTTCGGCCCCGGTCCGCACATTCGTGGGCCCGGAGTAGTTGTGGCCGCCGTTCATCCTGAGCGTCCCAGCCGTGACATCCACTCCGCCAACGCCAACGAGCGCGAGGTTAATGGTGTTGATGCCTGTCGTCGCATCGTTGATCACCAGGCCATCGATGCGGAGTACGTTGCCGCCCAGCGTGTAGCCAGACCCCGTGAACCTGATGTCGAAGAAGAAAGTGCTCGGCGGGAAGTTGTTCGTGTTGGACTTGCGGTTCGCAACGGGCGGAAAGACGAGCGTGTCGTTGTTGGCCGGCACGCCCGAGTCCCAGTTGGCTGCGGTCATCCAGTTGTTATCGGCGCCGTTGCCGGTCCATATGCGTGTCATCGGGATGGCCGCTGCCTCGCGCGCGCTCGCGAAGATTGCCACGAACATGGCCGCCAGTACGGTGATGAGCACCGGCCGAACCCAAGCACTGCTTCCCATAACGAACGCCCCCACGGCAACCCGCGGTTGCGCGCGAATACTACACTGCCCGCGAGTCCCGCGGGGGCAAGGTGATGGGGCCGGTGCAATCTCCCAACGCATCGGCCCCTGGTTCTGTCCCGAAAGCTTCGGGCGGAGCAGTCCTTCCGGACAAAGCCCGGAAGGACCGGACTTAGCGCGCTCGGTGTGTGGTTACCTCCTTTCGGCGAACTTCGCGATCGTCTCGTTGAGAGACGGGACGGCGTTGAGCGAGCGGATGTTGCGGCGGAGGAAGGCGGGCAGCTCGGCGTCTTCCAGGTTGGAGATGCCCGGCAGGCCGATGTCGGCGATCTTCCGCACTTCGCGCGGGTCTTCGAGGATTGAGGCTTTGGGCGGGAAGCCGGTGGCGATGACGGTCATGTGGACTTCGTCGCCCACCCGGGGGTCAACCACCGTGCCGAAGATGACGTTTGCGGCGGGATCAACAACTTCCGCCACGACGCGGGCGGCCATGTCCAGTTCCCGGAGCTGGAGGTTGCCGTTGTGGGTGATGTTGAAGAGGACGTTGTGGGCGCCGTCGATGGACTGGTCCAACAGTGGGCTGCTGGTGGCGGCCCGGGCAGCCTCGACCGCGCGGTTTTCGCCGCTTGCGCGGCCCACGGCGAGGAGGGCCGGTCCGGCCTCGCTCATGGTGGTGCGGACGTCATTGAAGTCCAGGTTGATGGAGCCGTTCTGGCTGATGATGTTGGAGATGGACTGGATGGCCTGGCGGAGGACATCGTCGGCGGTTTCGAAGGCTTCATCGATGGTGACGTCTGGCTTGCAGATCTCGATGAGGCGGGCGTTCGGGATGGCGATGAGCGTGTCCACTTTTTCGCGCAGGCGGGCGAGGCCTTCTTCGGCCTGCTTGGCCCGGCGGGCGCCCTCCCAGGGGAAGGGCTTGGTGACGACGCCGATGGTGAGGGCGCCGCAATCCTTGGCGATTTCAGCGACGATCGGCGCGGCCCCGGTGCCGGTGCCACCGCCCATGCCAGCGGTGACGAAGACCATCTCCGTGCCGCGGAGCAGTTCGTACAGTTCGTCGCGGCTTTCGTCGGCGGCGCGTTCGCCGCGGGCGGGGTCACCGCCGACGCCGAGGCCTTTGGTCAGCTTTTCGCCGATGCGGATGCGGTTCGAAGCTTCCGAAGACATGAGCGCCTGGGCGTCCGTGTTGCAGGCGACGAAGGTGACTCCGGGGATCTTCGCGCGGACCATGCGGTTGACGGCGTTGCAGCCGCCACCGCCGACGCCGATAACCTTGATGTCGGGCAGAAGCTCGGAATCGTATCGAATGCTCATTGCGTGGTCTCTCCCTTTTTTGAACGGCTCTTGACTGCGGGTGAAGTCGGTGAGGCTCATTCCGTCCCCCTTTCGGACGTTTTGGCTATTCGGGCATAAGCGCCCTGCCCAGCGAGGCGATGCGGCGGAGGAAGCCCCCTGCCGGCAGGTCGAATCCAGCGCCCAGTGTCTCGCTCACGCGCTCCCTCCCGGCGAGCGCGTATTCGACAAGGCCGATGGATGTTGCATACGCGGGCGTCCCGATGAGGTCGGAAAGCCCGGAGTAGCCATGGGGTTTGCCCACGCGGGCAGGGATGCCGAGGCGGGCTTCGGCCACTTCGGCAAGGCCCCGCAACTGGCTGGAGCCGCCCGTGAGGACGAGGCCCGCCGCGATCCTGTCCAGGTAGCCGGCGCGCTTCAGTTCCAGCGCGACCATCTCGAGGATCTCCTCGCTGCGGGCCTGGAGGATTTCGCAGACGTGGATGAGGGCGACGGACTTGCGGGTCTGCGTCCCGAACGCCTGGATCTCGACGGATTCGTTGTGCTGCGAAAGGTCCGCAAAGGCTGCGCCGTGGCTGCATTTCAGCTCTTCGGCGCTCTCCCAGGGGCAGCGAAGGACGCGGGCGAGGTCATGCGTGAGGTGGGAGCCCGCGATCGGCAGACAGGCCGTGTGGGCGACGGAACCTTCGTCGTAGACGGCGACGGAGGTGGTGCTGCCGCCGATATCGACGAGGGCGACGCCCTGCATGCGTTCCTGGTCAGCCAGGACGCTGGTGGCGGAGGCGACAGACTCCAGGACGATGTCATCCACCTGGACGCCGGCGCCTTCGATGCACTTCTGGAGGTTCTGGATGGCGGAGACGGCGCCCGAGACGATGTGGGTCTCGGCATCGAGCCTCCCGCCGTACATCCCGACGGGGTCGCTCACCTGGTCCGTGCCCTCCACCCAGTAGCCGCGGGGCAGGACGTGGAGGACCTGACGGTTCGTCGGGATGCTGATCTGGGCGGCGCTTTCGAGGACGCGCGCCTTGTCATCCGAGGAGATGGGGCGCGAGCGGTCCGGGATGGCGATGATGCCGCGGTTGTTCTGGCCGGCGATATGGTTGCCGGAGATGCCGACAACGGCGCTGAGGATGCGCATGCCGCAGGCTTGCTCGGCTTTTTCGACAGCGATGCCGACGGCCTCGCGGGCTGACTGGATGTTGTCGATCACGCCGCGCGAAAGCCCGGAGGCGGGCGCGACGCCGACACCGAGGATGCGGGTTTCGTGGTTGTCGCCAAGGTCGCCCACGACGACCGCCACTTTGGTGGACCCGATATCGATGGCAGCGACGGTGCTCCTTCTCTTCATGCCTCCCCCTTCACTGCAGCACCGGCCGGTTGCCGTATCGCAGGTCGATGGTCGTGTAGTTGATGCGCTGGGCCTGGGCCTGCTGGGCCATGGCGGCCCAGACGGCGAGTTTGTAGGCGATGCTTGAGCTGTCGCCGAGGAGTGCGGTCTGTCCGTTGGCGGTGGTCACCTGGACGCCTTTGCCGGCGATGAAGGAGACCTGTTTCACGGTCGTCCCGAGCTGTCGCGGCAGCTTTTCGTAGATTTCGGCGGCGGCATCCACGGCCTGGTAGTCGACGTGGTCGCCCTGGCGGCGGGAGCCGAGTTCGCTGCTGACGATGCTCGGCGAGCCTTCCGGCGCCGGACCAACGCCAAGGACGACGCCACTGCGGTCGATGGTGTACTCCACGCCGCCCTGTTCCCAGGTGCCCCAGGCTTTGCGCTCTTCGATGACGATCTTGAGCGTGTTGGGCCATTCGCGTTCGACGCGGACGGAGTTGACCAGCGGGAGCTGGTAGAGCTCCTTTTGGGCCGCGGCCAGGTTGGCCGTGAACATGCTCGCGCCGAGGAGGTCGGCGGCGCCGACGACCGTGTCGGTGTTGACGCGCTTGTTGCCTTCGACGGTGACAGTCGTGACGCGGAAGAAGGGTGACTGGTAAACCCAGTAGCCGCTGCCCGCGAGCAGGCCAACGCTGCCAAGCAGGGCCGCGAAGACAAAGAAGCGCTTCGGGATGTGGAACGAAACGCGCGGCAAACGTGGGCGGGGGAAGCGTGGGCCGCGGCTGCCTGAGCCAACCGTCGACCTGGGGTGCACCCCGCCGTGGTTGCGCTTGACGATCGCGCGCGGGGCCTGGGCGCCGACGACCGGTCCGGCGCGGCGGATGATCTTGCGGACGATGGCGGACTTCTTGCGGTTGCGCTTAATGATCATCGCCGCGCCCTCCGCTGGTAGCGTTCGAAGCCGAGTTCGAGGATGCGCGTCAGGAGGTCCGGATAGCTGAGCCCGGAGGCGGCCCAGAGCTTGGGGTACATGCTGATGCTGGTGAACCCGGGGATGGTGTTGACCTCGTTGGCGATGACTTCGCCGTCGTCCCTGACGAAGAAGTCGACGCGCGCGTAGCCCTCGCATCCCATGACCTGGTACATGCGGACGGCGAGCTGG
This sequence comes from Anaerolinea sp., assembly GCA_013822275.1. GTDB lineage: Bacteria > Chloroflexota > Dehalococcoidia > Tepidiformales > Tepidiformaceae > PNKC01. The sequence goes on from PNKC01000013.1 coordinate 15,653, forward strand.
CGCACCTTCTCGGCTGTGGCGGGGGAGATCCGCGCCGGGATGTGGAGGCCTGTCCGGGAGGTGGACGAGTACTTGCTGTCGTAGTCGTAGAAGTCGCGGTCGGGTTCGATTTCGCCGACGAGGCTGGCTTCGGGGTATTCGTTGCCCAGCACGGAGCATTCGACTTCACGGCCGTGGATGGCTTCTTCGATGACGACTTTGTCGTCGTACGCCATGGCGGCGGCGAAGGCGGCAGGGATGTCTTCACGCGAGAGGGCGCGGGTGATGCCGACGGAGGAGCCGCCGTTGGCCGGCTTGACGAAGCAGGGGTAGCCTATCGATTCTTCTATGGCTTGCATGGAAAGATTCTGTGTAAGTGTATACTCCCATGATCGGATGACAAGATACCTGGCGACACGAATTCCAGATTCGTGAAAAAGAGCCTTCATGAGTGCCTTGTCCATGCCGATCGCGCTGGCGGCGACGCCGCAACCGGCGTAGGGGATTCCGGCGATTTCGAGGAAACCCTGGAGGGTGCCGTCTTCGCCGTATGTGCCGTGTACGAGCGGGAAGGCGATGTCGCAGGATGCGAGGGCGTCCATGGCTGCCCGGCTGCGGAGGACGGAGTCGCCGATTTCGCCGTCGAAGCGTGCGACGCCGGGATCGAAGGCGGCGGTCGATAGTGCCGGGCTGAGCCATGCTCCGCGCCGGGTGATGGCGATTGGCACGACGTCCCAGCGGGCCGGGTCGAGAGCAGACATGACGCTTCGGGCGCTAACGACGCTGACTTCGTGTTCGCCGGAGCGGCCACCAAAGAGGACTGCGACGCGCTGCTTCGCCATCACCACGCCCCCACGAATTCGACTTCGCGTTCGAGCTGGATGCCGAACTGTTCCCTGACGCGCCGCTGCGCCTCGGCGATGAGCCAGGCGACATCCTCCGCGCGAGCGTTCCCGTAGTTGACGAAGAAGTTGCAGTGTTTGTCGCTGATGGCGGCGTCGCCGCGCGTGGCGCCGCGCAGGCCGGCTTCGTCGATCAGTTTCCAGGCGGGGTGATGGGGCGGGTTCTTGAAGGTTGAACCGGCGTTGCGACCGCGCGGCTGGGCGGTGAGGCGCTTCTCATCGTGCTTCGCTGCCTGGGCCATGAGCGCTTTCGAATCGCCGGAAGCGAGCCGCACTTCGGCTTCGAGGACGGTCTTGCCGGCGAACTGGCCGCGCGTGAAGACGCTGCCGCGGTAGACGAGGCCCAGGCTTGTGGCATCGACCCAGGAGTCCGGGCCGCCCGGTTCCTGGAGGCGGACGCGGGTGAGGACGTCCGCCAGGCAGCCGCCGTAGGCCCCGGCGTTGTAAACGCAGGCCCCGCCCAGCGTGCCGGGGATGCCAACCGCCCAGGCGAGCCCGTCGAGGCCCAGGCGGCACATCTTGCGGGCGAAGGCGGCGAAGCTCGTCCCGCTTTCGAGCCGGTAGTTCAGGCCTGTCGAGTCGGCCACCTCGGCGCGTGCGCGGTTATCGATCGTCAGGCCGCGGATCCCGGCGTCGGCAACGAGGATGTTGCTGCCGCTGCCGAGCACGAAGAGCGGGACATCCGCGTCGCGGGCGGCGCTGGCGGCTGTCGCCAGGGCGCTGGCGTTGCGTACGGTGAGGAAGATGTCCGCCGGGCCGCCGATACCGAAGGTGGTGTGGCGCGCGAGCGGCTCGTCGCGGCGCACTTCGCCGTACGGAGCGAGCGTAGTGGCGAGGGTGTCGATCGCGCTCATGAGAGCCGCTCCAGGATCTTCGGGCCGACTTCGACAACGTCGCCGGCGCCCATGGTGAAGATGACGTCGCCGGAGTGGGCCAGGGCGACTGCCTGTCCGGCCGCATCATCGAACGTGGCGGCGTAGTGAGCGGGCACGCCCGTTATCGCGTTCGCCAGGTCCTTCGCGCTCTTGCCTTCGAGGGGCTGTTCGCGAGCGGCGTAGGTTTCGAGGACGATCAGTTCGTCGACGCCGTCCCAGCAGCGCGTCCACTCGTCCCAGAGGTAGGCGATACGGGTGTAGGTGTGCGGCTGGTAAACGACGATGAGGCGACGCTCCGGGAAGGCGGCGCGGGCAGTGGCGACGGTACTGCGGACCTCCGCCGGGTGGTGGGCGTAGTCGTCCATTATGAGGATGCCGCGGGCCTCGCCGACGGTTTCGAAGCGGCGATGGGCGCCGTGCACTTTGGCAAGGGCAACGCGGATGGTCTCGAAGTTGACGCCTTCCTGGAGGCACACGGTCGTGGCGGCGAGGGCGTTGCGGATGAAGTGGTCGCCGGGGAAAGGGACGTGCAGTTCGCCCAGAACATCCCTGCCCGCGGAGACAGTGAAGTTGGCGCCGTGGGCGTCCTTCTCGATGCCCGTCGCGGTCCAGTCGCTGCCGGCGGCCGTGCCGTAGGTCTGATTGCGCGCGGACCTGGCTGCACTGCTCAGGCGGGCGGAACCGGGGTCGTCAGCGCAGACAAGGAGGAGGCCGCCCGGTTGGACCAAGCTGGCGAAGTGGGCGAAGGCTTCGTGGTAGGCCGCTTCCGTGCCGTAGTAGTCCAGGTGGTCCGGCTCGACGTTCGTGATGACGGCGACCTGGGGGCGATATTCGTGGAAAGCGCGCTTGTATTCGTCGGCCTCGACCACGCAGACGTCGCCGCCGCCCCACGCCACGTGGCCGCCGAGGTCGATGCTTTCACCGCCGAGGAGATACATCGGGTTGCGGCCCGCCTCACGGAGGATGAAGGCGATAAGGCTGCTGGTGGTTGTCTTGCCGTGCGCCCCGGTGACCGCGATGACGCGCTTGCCCTCCATCAGGCGCGCGACCATTTCGGCACGGAGGATGACGGGGATTCCGCGCTTGCGGGCTTCCAATATCTCGGGGTTCTCGTCGTTGGTGGCCGCCGTCGTGACGACGAGTGCTGGGTTGCCGAGATTCGCGGCTGCGTGCCCTTCGAAGACGCCGCCGCCGGCGCGCTCGACCTTCGCCGTGAGTTCGGAGCGGCGGAGGTCGCTGCCTGTGACCGCTACACCCTTTTCGAGGAGGAGCAGGGCGATGGCCGACATGTGGATGCCGCCAATGCCGACCAGGTGGACGGGGCCGGTAATCTCAGTCATCGCTTTGCCACCTCCTCCACAACGGCGGCGATGGCCGCCGCGGCATCCGGGCGGGCGAGGCCGCGGGCGGCGGTGCGCATGGCGTCGAGGCGGGGCTGGTCGCCCAGGAGACTGAGGATGGAATCAGGGAGTTGCGCGAGATCGGCTTCCGCGAGCACGACAGCTGCGCCCGCGTCTCCGAGCCAGTCGGCGTTGTTGCGCTGGTGGCCGCCCGCATACGTGGCGGGGACGAGGATCGAGGGGAGGGCGGCGGCGGGCAGCTCGCCCAGGACGCTCGCCCCGGCGCGCATTACCGCGAGGTCCGCGGCGACCATTACGGCCGGCAGGTCATCGCGGAAATCGGCGACGTGATAACGCCCCTGGAGTTCCACCGGGAGGTGGGCGCGCGCGTTCGCCGCGACGGCGGCGTCTCCGGGGCCCGTGATGTGGACGACGCTGCAGTGGTTGAGAAGCGCGGCCAGGTTCGTGAAGATCGCTTCGTTGATGGCGTGGGCGCCCTGGGTGGCGCCCGCCACCACGACCACGCGGTCATCCGGGGCGAAGCCAAGTTGTGCGCGGGCGCCGTCGCGGTTGAGCGAGAAGAAGGCGTCGCGGACCGGGTAGCCGGTGACCACGGTCTTTTGTTTGGGCAGGAACGCGAGGGCCGCTTCGGTGGTGGTGGTGACGCGGGTGGCAAGCTTCTTCTCAGCCTTGACGGCCCAGCCGGGTTCGACATCCGGCAGGTAGACGACGAGGGGGATGCGGAGGATGCGCGCGGCCAGGCTGCAGGGGAAACTGCCGTATCCGCCGGTGCTGAAGATGACGTCCGGGTTGAAACTGCGGAGCTTACGGACTGCGGTGAACGTACCCCAGGCGAGGCGCAGGCCGCTACGGATGAGCTGAAGGAGGTTTCGGCCGCGGATGGCGGCGGCGGCCACGGATTCGAAGCGGAGGCCGGCTGCTTCCACGCGGGCGCGTTCGCCGCGGTCCTGGGGGCCGAAGAAGCGCACCTCCGGGGCAACCACGCCTCGCGCGCGGACAGCCTCCAGCACCGCCAGCGCGGGAAGGATGTGGCCCCCTGTGCCGCCGCCGGTCAACGCAAGCCTCACTGGCGCCTCCTGACGATGTGGCGGTCCTTGCCGGCGGCGGGCCGGGCTGGCAGGGCGCTGTTCGTGCCGTAGCGGGAAACGCTGATAAGGATGCCCATCGCCAGCATGACCGCGGCGAGAGCGTTGCTGCCGAAGCTGAGGAACGGCAGGGGTACGCCGGTGAGCGGGATGACGCGGGTGATGCCGCCGATGTTGAGCAGCGCCTGGACGGTAATCCAGGTGGTCACCCCGGTGGCGATCAGGCGGCCGAAGTCGTCCTGGGCGCGGCGAGCCACCTGGAAGCCGCGGAACATGAGGAGCATGTAGAGGAGGATGATCGGGACCGTGGCGAGGATGCCGAGCTCTTCGCCGATGATCGCGAAGACCCCGTCCGTGTGGCTTTCCGGGATGTAGAAGAACTTGCCCCGGCTGGCGCCCAGGCCGAGGCCATGGATTCCGCCGTTGCCGATCGCGATAAGGGACTGGAGGGTCTGGAAACCGTTGCCGAGAGGGTCGCTTTCGGCGCTGAAGAAAGCGGTAATGCGGTCGGCGCGGTAACCGGCGACGGTGGCCAGGAGCGCCATGGCGACAAAACCTGAGACCGCCAGCGCCAGCATCTGGCCGAACGAAGCCCCGGCCACCCAGAACATGGTCACCGTGATGAGCAGGATGATGAGCGTCGTGCCCAGGTTCGGCTGGAGCATGATCAGCGCGCCCAGCGAACCGATGATGAAGACGAACGGGACGAGGCCGTGCTCGATCGTCCGCAGTTCGTCGCCTTTGGATGCGAGCCAGGCCGCCAGGTAGATGATGACCGTGAGTTTGGCGAACTCCGCGGGCTGAACGGTCAGTTCGCCGAAGCCGATCCAGCGGCGGGCGCCACCGCCCTCCACGCCGATGACGAGGACAGCGACCAGGGCGCCGATGGTGAGCACCATGACCGGCAGGGCGAGCGGCTTGAGCCGGTGGTAGTCGGTGCGCATGGCCGCGATGAGGAGCAAGGTCCCGATTGCCGCCCAGATCGCCTGGCGGATGACGAAATAGTTCGGGTCGCCGAAGCGCGCCAGGCCGATGACGAAGCTCGCGCTGTAGACGGTGACCAGCCCGGTGATCGTGAGCACCGTCGTCAGCGCGATGAGGGCGTAGTCCGGGCGCCCGGGCGTCCATTTGCCGGTGGTCGATGCGGTCGCTATGGCGGCACCTCCGGCGAGAACCCTGGCAGAGCCCGCACGAGCGCGCGGAAATGTTCGCCGCGGACTTCGAAGCTGGGATAGGCGTCGAAGCTGGTCCCGGCGGGCGAGAGGAGGACGACATCGCCGGGACGGACGGCGCCGGCGGCGGCCCCAACCGCGTCTTCAAGGGTTTCGACGACGCGGGTATTGGGGACAACGGCGCGGAGCGCCTCGGCGAAGGCGTTTCGCGCCTCACCGAAGCAGATAACCGCGCGGCAACGAGTCCGGGCCAACTGCTGGAGTCCGTCCAGCGGGAGGTTCTTCTCCCGCCCGCCGAGGAGGAGGATGACGGGTTCAGTGAAGGCGTTGAGGCCGGCCATCGCGCGCTCGGGGCTGGTGGCGATGCTGTCGTTCACCCAGGTCGCTCCGAGGGCTGTGCCGGCCACTTCAAGGCGGTGGGGTACTCCGTGGAAGGAAGCGATGGCGCGTTGCATGGCCTCGCGCGGGAAGCCTGCTTCAGCGCCGATGGCGGCCGCCATGACGACGTTGGAAAGGTTGTGACGGCCGCGCAGGCGGATCGCTTCCTGGTCGCAGAGGGCGTGGGCGAGGCGGCCGGCGCGGACGAGGACCCGGCTGTCCTCCAGCCAGGCGCCGTCTCCCGGGACTTCACCGTCAATGGAAGTGCGGACGAGGCGGCCCTTGACTGCCGCCATCAGGGGGCGGCTGGTGGGGTCGTCCGCGTTGAGGATGGCGCTGTCTCCGGCCTGCTGGTAGTGGAGGATGTTGCGCTTCAGCCCCACGTACTCGTCCCAACTGAACTGGTCCAGGTGGTTTGGCGTCACGTTGGTAATGGCGGCGATGGCGGGCGAACGGTCGGTGTACTGGAGCTGGGTGTGGCTGATTTCGAGGATGACCGTTGTCCCGGCATCGATCTCGTCGAGCCGCCCGAGGATGGACTCAGTGCCGATGTTGCCGCCGGAAACGAAGCGGATGCCAGCTTCGCTGGCCATCGCCGCGACCAGCGCGGTGGTCGTCGATTTGCCGCTTGAGCCGGTGATGCCGATTACGCGGCCCCGGCAGAGCTGCAGGAAGAGTCGCATCTGCGAGGTAAAAGGGATGCCCAGCTCGCGCGCCCGGATGAGGGCCGGGTTGTAGCGGAGCACGGACTGGGAGACGGCGACGAGGTCGAACCCGGCAGGGTCCAACAGGTCCTGGCCGGAGACCACGCGCTCGACACCTTCGGGGGCGGCGGCGCCCGCCGCCGCGAGCTGGGCTTCGCCGCGAGTGTCGCTGATGGTGACGGCGGCGCCGCGGGCGAGCATGAAGCGCGCCAGGTCGCGCCCTTCGAGCCCGAGCGAGTAGATGAGGACGCGCCTCCCGGCGAGGTCGAAGGGGAGAGCGTCCTCGCGATTCTGCGTGGCCATCATGCGGGTACCGCCAGGGCGAAGGCGACCCCGAGGATCGCCGCCGCGATGCCGATCAACCAGAAGCGCGTAACGACTTGCGTCTCCGCCCAGCCGATCTCCTCGAAGTGGTGGTGGAGGGGGGCACGCTTGAAGATGCGCTTGCCGTGGCTGAGCTTGTAGTACCCGATCTGGATGACATTGCTGAGCGCTTCGGCGACGAAGATCACGCCGATCAGCGGGAGCAACAGCCACTGCCCGGTCATGAGCGCGACAACCGCGAGGCTGGAGCCCAGGGCGAGCGCGCCGGTATCGCCCATGATGACGCGGGCCGGGTGGGCGTTGTACCAGAGGAAGCCAAGGTTGGCGCCGGCGATGATGAAGGCGAACGTGGCGACGTATTCCTGGCCCTGGATGAAGGCGATCGCGCCGTAGGCGATGAAGGCGAAAAGCGTCGTCCCGGCGGCCAGCCCGTCAAGGCCGTCGCTGATCGCCACCGAGCTGGTTGTCCCGACGATGACCGCCATCGCGACGGGGATGTACCAGAGGCCGAGCTCGTACTTGCCCTGCCAGGGGATGTTGATGGACTCCACTTCGATCTGGTCGTAAAGCACCCAGGCGGCTGCAGCGGCCAGGACCGTAAGAAACGCGATCTTGAAGCGCCAGGAGAGGCCTCCCTGGCGCCGGTGCTGGAGCGTCCCCATGTCGTCAACGAAGCCCGCCACGCCGGTGATAAGGATCATCGCCAGGGGCAGGACGATGGACTGGTGCTCCCACCAATCAACGGCGACAGCGGTGACGAGGAACGTTGGCACCCAGATGATGAATCCGCCGAAGGTGGGCGTCCCGGCCTTTATCTGGTGCGACTCCGGCTGGTCTTCGCTGATGTTCTTGCCCGCCTTGTTCGCGCGCAGGACGCGGACAATCGGCGCGCCGAGGGCGAGGGCGATGGCGAACGTAACGCAGCCGCTGATCAGGGCGTGGATCACGCGCTCGCCCCCAGCATCGGAAGGATGGTTTCGAACGCCTCGCCGCGCGAGGCTTTGAGGAGCACCGTGTCTCCTTCGAGGAGGGTGGCGCGGACTTCTGCCGCCGCCTCCTCCTTCGTGGCGAACCAGCGCACATCGGCGAGGCCGGCAGCGGTCGCGGATTCGGCCAGGGCGCGGCAGGTTTCGCCCACGGCCACGAGGATGTCCACGTTTTCGGCCGCGATTTCGCCGGCGGCGAGGTGCTGTTGGAGTTCGAAATCGCCGAGTTCCGCCATGCGGCCGAGGAATGCGATACGGCGGCCGGGCAAGGCGCCCAGCATGCGCAGCGCGCCGGCGAGGGAGTCCGGGCTGGAGTTGTAGCGGTCGTCGATAATCGTCGCCCCGGCGTGGCCGGTGACGATGCGTGCCCGCCCGCTTTCGACGCTGCCGGAGACCGCCGCGGCGGCCTGGCCCAGGTCCATCCCCAGTGCGAGGCAGACGCCAATGGCGGCAAGCGCCGCCGGGACCGTGTGTTCCCCGGGCAGGGGCGAATCCACTCTTGCTGATTCGCCGCCGAACGAAACGTCGAACGAGACGCCAAGGAGCCCCCGGTTGTCCATGTGCTCGCAGCGGAGCGTGGCTGCGTCGCTGGCGCCGAAGGTGATGACGTTGCAGCGCAGCTCGCTCGCGACTGGCGCGATGCGCGGGTCGTCGATGTTCAGCACGGCCGTCCCGCTGGTGGGGAGGTAGCGGGCGAGCGTGAGCTTCTCGCGCTGGATCGCCTCAATGGAACCGAGCTTTTCGATGTGGGTGAGCCCGACGTTCATGACAACGCCGATTTCGGGCTCGGCGATTTCGCAGAGGTAGAGGATTTCGCCGAGCGAATCCATCGCCATTTCGAGGACGGACACCTGGTGGTCGCGACGCAGGCTCATCAGCGCCAGGGGCAGCCCTTCGCGCGAATTGAAATTGCCCGCGCTCTTGTGGGTGCTGAATCCGGCCGCGACTGCGGCCGCCGTCAGGTCCTTGGTGGTCGTCTTGCCGACGGTCCCGGTGATACCGGCGACGCGCGGGTTGCACTCGCGGCGCCAGGCGTTCGCCAGCTCACCGACGGCGCGAGTGGTATCCGGCGCGACCACGATCGTCTTGCCGGGGAAGTCACCGTCCGGGACACGTTCGCAGATGACGGCGACCGCACCGTTGTGGAGGGCGTCGGCGACGAAACGGTTGCCATCCACGTTCTCGCCCGGGAACGCTGTGAACAGGTCGCCGGGCTGGACGGCGCGCGAATCGGCGGCGCCGCCCGTGATGGCGGCTTCGGGCCCTTCCATGACGAGGTAGCCGTGCTGGCGCATGACACGCGCGGCGAAGCCCGTGGTCAGGTGTTCGCTCATGGGCGGCTCACGTATTTCGAGCCGTCCGGCCGGATGTTCATGTAGCGAAGGATGTCGTCCGCGAGCTTTGAGAAGACAGGGCCCGCGGCGACGGTGCCGGTGAGGAAGTCGTCGTTGTTGTCCAGCTTCACCAGGACGAGGATCTGGGGATTATCAAGGGGGGCGAAGCCGATGAACGAGGCGATCTGCGTCTGGTCGTAGCCGTTCGGGACGGGGACGTTGGCCGTCCCGGACTTGCCTCCGGCACTGTACTCGCGGGGGTTGCCGGGATGGAAACGGCCGGGGGACTCGACGACCTGGTGGAGCATCTGGCGGACCGTAGCGCTGGTCTGTCCGGAGATCGCGCGGCCCACGATTTCGGGCTTCACTTCGGTGCGGTTGCCTTGCTGGTCGACAAGAGCGCGGACGAGGTGGGGCTTCACGAGATTGCCGCCGTTGATGGCCGCTCCGACCGCCGCCATCAATTGGATCGGTGTGACGCTGATCGACTGGCCGAACGCCTGGGTGGCGAGGTCGACGGGCGACCAGTCGCTGTCGGTTGGACGGCGGACGATGCCCTCCGCTTCACCCTGAAAGTCGATCCCGGTTGGGCGGCCGATGCCGAAGGCGTCCAGGTACTTCTGGAAGCCGCCGGGGCGGATCGCTTCGAGCTGCTGCATCATGAAAATCGCGCCGGTGTTGATGGAGTTCTGCAGCACCTCCGTCATGGTCTGGGGCCCATAGACGCTGTCGTCCCAGTTCTTGATCGGGATGCCGTAGATGTAAGCGATCCCATTATCTACATAACTCGTGTCCGGTGTGACGGCGCCCGCGTCGATGGCCGCGGCGGCGGTGAGGATCTTCATCACGCTGCCGGGCTCGTAAACGTTGCTGACGGCGACGTTCTTGAGGAGCTCAAGCTGACTCGGGTCGTCGAAATTGAGGTTGCTGAACTTGAGACCGGGCGACGTGGCCAGGGCAAGGATCTCGCCGGTCGCCGGGGCCATGACGATGATGGCGCCCCCCTTCGCCCTGTGCTCTTTCATCGCGGTGGCCAGCCGCTGTTCGGCCATCTCCTGAATGAAACGGTCGATGGTGAGGACGACATCTTTGCCGGGCTTTGGGGGCTGGACGGTGTGCTGGCCGAAGGGGATAGGGTCCCCGGTTGTGTCACGTTCGTAGATCGCCTTCCCCGGTTCGCCCTGGAGCATGTCGTTGTAGGCGGCTTCAATGCCCGCCAGCCCGGTGTTGTCCAGGCCGATGAATCCGAGGACGGAGGCCGCGACATCGCCCTCCGGGTTCACGCGGTTGGTATTTGGCAGGAGGATGACACCCTCAAGGTCCTGCTTGATGAGGGCGTTTCCGGTCTCGAAGTCCACGTCACGGCGAATCAGCACATCGACGGCGTCGCTCGCGAGGACGCTTGCGCGGAGGACGCCCGGGTCCAGCTTGATGGCCGCGCCGAGGACATTCGCGGCTTTCTGGGACCGTCCGGCGTCCTTCCAGGTGCGCGAGTTGACGTAAACGTCCCAGGTGTTGACGGATGTCGCGAGGACGTTGCCGTTGCGATCGAGGATGGAGCCGCGGCGGGCGTAGACAACATCCTTGCCGAGCAGTTCCTGCTGGGCGGCCTCGGCGTAGCGGGCATGGTCAAGGACCTGGAGCTGGACGAGGCGCGCGACCAGGACCATGGCGAACAAACCGAGAAACGCGGCCGGCACCCACACGCGGCGGGAACCCTGCGCCCTTTGTTTCGGCATCCGAACGCGCCTCCCGCCGGCCCGCCCCCTGCGGGGCCCCCGGCGTTGCTACTAGTCCGTTAACGACAACCAATCGATGAGCGACCGCCACGGGGAGGCCGGCGCGTCCGTTTTGGGGACAACCGGGGGGAGATACTCCGAGGGGATCTTTGCTGGCTGAGGGCCGGCTTCATCGACGGTGATGTAGATGGGATGGTCCGAGGGGCCAAGGCCGATCTCTTTCGCGCGCCGATCGATCCGCGAAAGAGAGGTGAGGCGGGCGACATCGGATTCGAGGAGGCTGATTTCGCCATTGAGGCGCGCTTGCGTGGCCTGCGAGTCCTGGATATCGAAGCCGCGGCTCGTCGCCGCGCTGTTCTGGAGCACGGGCAGCATGGCGCTCAGGCCCGCGATCGCCACAGCCGAGAGGACCCACCAGTTGGGCTTCCCAATCGGGGAGGGCAGTGGCAGGCGCCGCGGGTGGCCGAGGGGATGGTTCAGCGCGGCCATGGTCAGGCGATCCGTTCGGCGGCGCGGAGCACGGCGCTGCGGGCGCGCGGGTTGCGGGCAATCTCGTCGTCGCCCGGGAGGACGGCGCGGCGCGTGAGGTCGCGCAAGGTTGCCTTGTGGCCGCAGCGGCAGACGGGGACCTGGGGTGGGCAGAGACAATCCGTCGCTTCGCGGCGGATGTACTGCTTGACCACCCGGTCTTCGAGCGAATGGAAGCTGATAACGACGAGACGCCCCGCGTTCTGGGGGGTCCCAAAGCCGAGCAGGCTGTGGGCTTGCGGAAGAGCCGCGTCAAGGCTGTCGAGTTCACCATTGACACGGATCCGGAGCGCAAGAAAGACCTTGGTGGCGGGGTGGATAAGGGTTCGGCCCCTCGCGCCCCCCACAGCCTGCTCGACGGCTCTGGCTAATTCCCACGTCGTCGCGATTGGCCGGTTGCGCACCACCGCCGAAGCGATGCGGCGCGACTGGCGCTCTTCTCCATAGGTGTAGAAGAGGTTCGCGAGCGACGTTTCATCCCAGCCGTTGACGATTTCGGCGGCGGTGAGGCCACCGGTGGATGGGTCCATGCGCATGTCCAGCGGACCTTCCAGGCCGAACGCGAAGCCGCGTTCCGCCCTGCCGATCTGCATGGATGAGATGCCCAGGTCCAGCAAAATGCCGTCAACGGCGGAGAAACCTTCCCGGTCTGCCAGTTCGGCGAGATCGCGGAAGTTCCCGTGCACGAAGCTGACCCGCCTCCCAAACGGCGCCAATTTCGTGCGCGCGAACTCCAGCGCATCGGCGTCCTGGTCGATGCAGAGGAGGCGGCCATCCGCGCCGAGCCGTCCGGCGATGGCGCTGCTGTGCCCACCGAGGCCGGTGGTGCAGTCGATGTATGTGCCCCCCGGGCGGACGGCGAGGAAGTGCATTGCTTCCGCAAGGAGCACGGGGATGTGGACGGGCGAAGGAGTCATAACTACCACGTTACTCCCCCGCCCCGCCACCGGCATACGCGAGCCAGGCGGCTTTGTCCCAGATTTCGAACCACTCGCCGGCGCCTACCACCACGAGGTCTTTTTGGAGCCCGGCGTGCTTGATGAGTGCCTGTGGGATCAGCAGGCGGCCGGAGCTGTCCTTCCCCACGTCGTGGGCGTCACCGAAGAACTTGCGGCGCCCGTCCCGGCCTTCTTTCGTACTCGCCGGGAGGCTGAGGACTTCGGCGGCGGCCGCTTCGAAGGCGGCCTTGGTGTAGACCGCGATGCAGGGCTCGTCACCCGAGGTGAGGTATGCTGGCGCATCGAAGTGCTCGCGCCACTTCGCGGGGATGGCCATGCGGTTCTTGTCATCAAGCAGTTGGTCTTGTTTGCCGGTGAACCCGATGAACGCCATGGGAACCCCCTTTCATGGACTGGATGCGAGGCGTGGAAGCGCCGATTTGTGGGCCTTTCGTGGGGCGATTCCCCACTTTGCCCCAAATTCACCCACCGAGAGCCTATGTCGGCCCACCGGGGGTGTCAATAGGGATTCGCTCGAAATAAGGGAATTGCCTGAAATCGGGAGGAGCGCGGAGGCGTCTCCCTCCCTGACTATCGGGGCGTGGGCAGTTACGATGGCGAGATGGCCCGTGTTGGTGTGTTGACTGCGTCAGACAAGGCTGCGGTGGGCGAGCGGGAGGACGTGAGTGGGCGCCTGATTGCCGGGCGGTGCGTCGAGGCGGGCCACCAGGTGGTCCGGCAGGCTGTTGTTGCGGATGAGCGGGCCGTTATCTCCGCAACGTTGCGGGAGTGGTGCGACGCCGGCGGCATCGACGTCGTCCTGACCACCGGCGGGACGGGGCTCACTCACCGGGACGTGACGCCGGAGGCCACGAAGGACGCGGGCGAGCGCGACGTGCCAGGGATCCCGGTCGCGCTGGCGCTTGCTGGCCTCGCCAAGACGCCTTACGCGGCGCTCACGCGCGGGGTGGCTGTGACGCGCGGTTCGACCTTGATCGTGAACCTGCCGGGGAGCCCGAAGGCGGTGGGTGAGGGCATGGACGTACTTTTGCCGCTGTTCGGGCATATCGCCGAGCTGCTCGCCGGGCCGCTGGAACATGGCGCGGGCGACGTTTGATGCGTTTCGACGTGCTCACCCTCTTCCCCGGGGCTTTCGTTGGGCCTCTGGACGTTTCGATCATCAAGCGGGCGCGCGAAGACGGGCTGATGGAGCTTGCGATCCACGACATCCGGGAGTATGCGACCGACAAGCACCGTTCCGTGGACGATTCCCCGTTCGGCGGCGGGCAGGGGATGGTCATGCGCGTCGACGTGCTCGACGCCGCCCTTCAGCATGTGCAGTCGCTGGCGGGACCGCCGGGATACGTGGTCTACATGTCGCCGCAGGGCGAACGGCTGACGGACGCGCTGGTGCGCGAACTCGCCACACATGCGCGGCTGGTACTGGTGTGTGGCCGCTATGAGGGCGTTGACGAGCGGTTCGTAGAGCATTGCGTGGACCGGGAGATCTCGATCGGCGACTACATCCTCACGGGCGGCGAACTGCCGGCGATGGTCCTGATCGACGCCGTGGCGCGGCACATACCCGGCGCCCTTGGCGACGAGGTTTCTCCGGAGGAGGAGTCGTTCGTGGACGGCCTGCTGGAGCATCCGCAGTACACCCGCCCGGCCGAGTACAGGGGCTGGGGCGTGCCGGACGTACTCCTCAGCGGCCACCACGCGAACATCGAGAAGTGGAAGAAGGTGCAGCGGCTCGCGAGGACGAAGGAACGCCGCCCGGACCTGCTCGAGGATCAAGGACTCAGGACTCAGGACTGAGCACCTCAGCACGCAGCACGCGGCACTCAGCACTCCGCACTCAGCACTCAGCACTCCCTCAGTGCGCCTGGTAGCTTTCGGCCGCGCCGGGCCCGGCGAGTTCGGGCCTGCCGCTCCAAACCCAGGCGAAGTCCTTCTTGCTGACGCCCATGAGCATGCCGAAGAGGGCGCTGGGGTGGATGAAGAGGCCGGTTTCGGGCGGGCGGTCCTCGCTGTCCGTAAAGCGCGCGCCTGCCTCGCGCAGCCGCCCGGCGAGGGCTGGCACGTCGTCCGTTTCCACGTAGCACATGTAGAGGGCGGGCCCGCGCTTCTTGAAGAAGCGGTCCATGGCCATTTCGCCCCACGTCTCCGTGATTTCGATGCGGTCCAGGCGTTCCGGCGGGTTGAAGAGCGTAAGCGTTCCCTTGTAGCCGTAGAGCTTGCTCTCGATGGGGCAATAGCGGGTCGGGTCCAGGCGAAAGATGCGCGTGTAGAGGCCGGCGGTGGCCTGCCAATCCGCGACCGGGTTGGTAACTTCGTACAGGCAACGGATGGTGCCCACTGGTTCCCGCACCGTCTCGGGGACGATGACTGTTGGCATGCCGTGGGTCTGGCCGGCCTCCAGGAAGAGATTGCCCTTTTCTTCGACGGCGCGTACGGCCTGGGAATCGAAATGGCGCTGCATGGCGGCCATGTCCGGAGTGGCGAAACCCACGCCGTAGAGGCCCTGGCCCCATTTGCGCTGCCATTCCTGGACGAGTCCCGGCCCGGCTGGCTCAAGGAACTCGAACAAACTGACCCCGGCCTGCACGGTGGTGACGTGGGAGTTGAGGAAATGGGAGCCGCTCTCGCCAACCCGGACGGCCCCAAAGACGGTCTCCCATTGGCGGACCGCGGCCTCACGGTCCGGCACGACGAGTTGCACCCGATCGACGTATGACAGCATGGATCGCTCCTCTCGAGATTGCATTGCGCGCCCGGCCGAGTATCGCACGAGAGCGCGGTGTGGCGCGCTTCGGCTCGCACAGCTTTGACCGCGCGGGAGACGGGAAAGGCCCTCAACTGAGGGCCTCTTTGGGTGTCCGGGCGGAGACCGGTGTCAGGCGCTTTCGGGGCGGGCGATATCGACCGCCGCCGGGATAACGGTGATGTCGATCGGTTGGCCGCCGCGCGTAAGGAGCAGCGGGCGCTGCTTATTCGTCACGGATTCGGCGTTGACGACGCACTTGCGCACATCGGTCCGGCCGGGGATCTCGTACATGACTTCCATGAGCGTCTCTTCGAGCACGGTGCGGAGGCCGCGGGCCCCCGTCTTGTGCTTGATTGCGGACTCAGCGATGGCCTTCAAGGCGTCGTCCGTGAACACGAGGTCTACGCCGTCCATCGCGAAGTAGCGCTGGTACTGCTTGATCAGGGCGTTCTTCGGCTCGGTGAGGATGCGCACGAGCGAAGGGGCATCGAGCGACGTCAGCCCAACCACCATCGGCAGGCGGCCGACGAATTCGGGGATAAGGCCGAACTCGAGCAGGTCGTCATGGGTGACGTGTGTGAGCAACTCGTCCGTGCGCTGGGAGCCACGGAAGCCGCGGTCAGCCTGGAAGCCGATGCGGACGTGGTCGCGCGTGAGGCGCTTTTCGATGTGGTTTTCGAGCCCCTCGAACGCCCCGCCACAGATGAAGAGGATGTTCGCCGTGTTGATCTGGAGAAAATCCTGGTGCGGGTGCTTCCTCCCACCTTGCGGCGGGACGTTGGCGATGGTGCCTTCGATGATCTTCAGGAGGGCCTGCTGGACGCCCTCGCCGGAGACATCGCGGGTGATGCTCGGGTTGTCGCCCTTGCGCGAAATCTTGTCGATCTCGTCGATGTAGATGATCCCGCGTTCCGCTTTTTGGATATCGAAATCCGCTGCCTGGATGAGGTGGAGGAGGATGTTTTCGACATCCTCGCCGACGTAGCCGGCCTCGGTCAGAGCGGTGGCGTCGGCGATGGAGAAGGGGACATCGAGCATCTTCGCGAGCGTCTTGGCGAGGTAGGTCTTACCGACGCCCGTGGGGCCCACGAGGAGGATGTTCGACTTCTCCAGCTCGATGTCGTTTTCGATGGCGGCGCCGATGCGTTTGTAATGGTTGTAGACGGCGACGGAGAGGACCTTCTTGGCCTGCTCCTGGCCGACGACGTATTCCTGGAGGTGGTCGTAAATGAACTTGGGCGGAGGGACGCGCTGGGCGGAGCCGGAAACGCCTTTGGCGGCGGCCGGGGCGGTGGCCGTACCGGTCTCTTCGTCGATGATCTCGCGGCAGAGGTCCACGCACTCGTCGCAGATGTAAACCGCGCCGGGGCCGGCAATGAGACGCCGGACCTGGTCCTGGTTCTTTCCGCAGAACGAGCAGTGGTATTGAACGCGATTGGTGCGGTTTCCGGCCAAGCGAGTGTCCCCCTCTGCCTATTTTTTTGGCGCGTCTTCCGGACGCGCCAGCAGTTCGTCAACCAGGCCATATTCCTTGGCGCCCTGGGCGTCGAGGTAGAAGTCCCGGTCGAAGTCCTTTGTGATCCGCTCCACCGGCTGCCCGCTGTGCTTGGCAATGATGTTGCGGATGATTTCGTTGTTGCGAAGGATCTCCTTCGCCGCAATTTCAATATCGGACGCCTGGCCACGCGCGCCACCGAGGGCCTGGTGCATATGCACGGTTGCGTTTGGCAGGGCGAAGCGCTTCCCGGGCGCGCCGGCGCAGAGGAGCACCGTCGCCATGGACGCGGTTTGGCCCACGGCGATTGTCGAAACAGCCGGCTCAATCAATTGCATTGTGTCGTAAATCGCGAGCCCGGCGGTGATCACGCCGCCCGGCGAATGGATGTACATGCTGATGTCGCGTTCAGGGTCTTCGCGCTGGAGGAAAAGCAACTGGGCGACGATGAGGTTGGCGATCATGTCGTCGATCGGCGTCCCGAGAAAGACGATCCGCTCCTTCAGGAGGAGGGAAAAGATGTCGAAGGCGCGCTCCGAGCGGGGGCCGCTTTCGATGACGGTAGGGATAACGGCCCGCGCCAGGGGGTGGATCCGATCTTGGGGTTGGCTCATTCGGGCTTCTCCTCTAATTCGCCGCTGGCGATTGCTGTGAGACGGTCGAGCGTCTTGCGGGACAACAGTGTGCGGCGGATAGTGGAGACCCCTTCCCCGGTGGCGAACATCTCCCGGAAGCGGGGCGCGTCGTCACCCATTGGAGCCACGAGCGAATCGAGCTCCTCCTCTATCTCTTCGGCTGAAACGTCCACTCCTTCAGCCTCCGCGAGCTGATTGAGCACAAGAGAACGCTTCACGCGAAGCTCCGCGACATCCCGCAGGGTCTCGCGATAGTCCGCCTCGGAACGCCCAATGCGTTGCAGATAAGCCAGGTACTGTCCCTGGTCGCTGCCAACGCTGTCGCGGACCAGGTGGTCGATTTCGCGTTCCACGAGCACCCGTGGGTACTCCAGGGTGGCCGCTTCCACAAGTTTGTCGACCGCTTCCTGTTGCTGCTTCGCGGTCGCCTGCTGTTCGAGCGACTCCTTCAGGTCCTTCGTGATGCGTTCCCGGAGGGAGTCCATCGTTGGGAACTCGTCGGGGTTCACCATCTGGGCGAGTTCGTCGTCTTCGTCCGGGAGCTGCTCTTCCTTCACTTCCTTGACGTGGAGGTGGAAGGCGGCGGGCTTGCCCGCGAGACGTTCCACGCGGAAGTCCTCCGGCATGGTGATCTCAACGTCCTTGTCTTCGCCCTTGTTCATGCCGAGGAAGGCTTCCGCCAGCCCGGGGACAAAGAGGGTTACACCTTCGTGCAGGGGGAACTCAGCATCCGTGTCTTCCACGAACGCTTCGCCCTCCGTGGTGCCAGATACGTCGCCGGTGATAACGTCGTTCCACTGCACCGGGCGCTCGACCGGGACCTGGGTGGCGTGGCGGCGGCGAAGGAGGAGGAGCTGCTCCGTCAGCATCTCCCCGGTGACCTCGGCCGGGTCCTTTGCCACGCGGATGGAGCGGTAGTCGCCCAGGTCCACGGTGGGCCTGACGGCCACGATGAACTTCAGGACAACGGGGTCGAGTTCGATGGCGTCCAGTTCCGGCTGGGCGATGGCGTCCACGTCTTGCGACTCGATCGCTTCGTTGTAGACATCCGGGATGAGCTTCTCAATGGCGTCGTTAAGCAGCCGGTCGTGGCCGATGTACTTCTCGGTCATGGCACGCGGCGCCTTACCCGGGCGGAATCCCGGGACGCGCGTCTTGGCAGCGAGGCGCCGGTAGACGGCGTCGCGCGACTTCTCCACGCGTTCAGGCTCGACTTCGATGTGCAGTTGGACGCGGCTCTCGGGGAGCCGCTCGAGGGTTACCTTCACAGGGCGATCACATCCTCCCCACCGAGTATAGCAAACGGATGGCGCGCTGCCGGGTTCGCCGGTTGGATTGGATGACTGACCGCTATCCCTGGGTGTGGGTGCGTGGTTCGAAGAGGTCCACGAGCGCGTCCCCGAGGAGGTTCCACGAGAAGAAGAAGAAGACAACGGGCATGGACGAGGCGAGGAGGAGGTGCGGGTACTGTTCGAAGGTGCGCACAAAGCCGGCGTCGCTGATCAGGTTGCCGAAGCTGGCGCCGGGTGGGTCGATTCCCAGCCCCAGGTAGCTGAGTGCGACTTCCGCGCCGGCGATGCCGGCCATCGAGGCCGAGAGGCCGACAACGAACAGCGGCATCACCCCTGGCAAGATGTGGCGGGTGACGATCCGCCAGGTCGAAGCGCCCATCGCTTCCGCCGCCAGGACAAACGACGACTCCCGGATGGAGAGCGTTTGGCCACGGACGATGCGCGAGCTGCCGATCCAGGCGAACGGCACCGATGCACCGACGATGATCGTGAACTTTACGAGCGTCTTGGCGTCGTCGCCCAGCCAGGTGTGGTCTTCCAGCCAGAAGGAGAGGCCGTTGATGCGCGTGCGGAAGGAAGCCGTGATCGCGAGCATGAGGATGAGGGTGGGCAGCCCGCCCAGGACTTCGCCGATGCGCATGATTGCCGTATCCACCCAACCGCCCCGGTAGCCGGCAAGCAGGCCAAGACCGAGGCCCAGGATCAGGCCACCGGTGAGGATGACCACGAGCGTAAACAGGATCGTCGTCCGCGCGGCGTAGAGGACGCGGGAGAAGAGGTCGCGCCCCAGCCCGTCCGTGCCGAAGATGTGCTCGCTCGATGGCGGTTGGCGGCGAGCCTCGACCGTGAGTTCCTGGTCGTTCGGGTCATAGGGAGCGACAAGCGGGGCGAAGATGCCGGCGGAGTAGAAGATCACGAGGTAGAAGATGGCGATCATCGCGATCTTCTTGCGCAGCAAGGCACGGAGTGTGCGGTAGCGGCGGGGGCGCGCAATCTCGCCGGCCGCGTAGAGGTCGTCCGCGGTCCCCGCGATTGCCATCACGAACCCCTCGCGGCGCCGAGGCGGATGCGCGGGTCAACGACGGAGTAGACGATGTCGATCACGACGTTCGCCATCACGAAGAGGAACGAGCCGAAGAGGACCAGGGCGAGGATGACGTCAAAATCGGGCGCCAGGACGGCTGCGAGGGACTCCTGTCCAATACCGGGGATGCCGAAGAGCTGTTCGACGAAGAGTGCGCCGGCGGTGATGCCGGGGAGCGAGAGGCCGATCACGGTGATCATTGGCAAGAGCGCGTTTCGCGTGATGTGGGTGATGACGACGGTCTGTTCCTTTAACCCCTTGGCGCGGGCGGTGCGGATGTAGTCCTCGTTGAGGACGCTGATCACGGAAGCGCGCATCAGGCGGGCGACTCCCGCGACGCCCGGCAGTGAGAGGATGAGCACGGGCAGGATCATGTGGCTGCTCCACACTCCCTGGTAGCCGAGGCCGACGATTCCCAGCTTGAGCGCGAACAGCCACTGCACCAGCGGCACCATGACGAAGGCGGGGATCGCATCCAGCGCGAGCCACGAGCTGATTGTCAGTGGATCGAGAAAGGTGCCCCGCGCCATCGCCGCATAGACGCCGACCGGGATCCCCAGGGCGAAGGTGATGATCAGCGCCATGAACCCGATCTGGGTCGAAACCCAGATCTTCGGGAGGATGACTTCGCTCGCGGTGAAGTCACGGTGGCGCGTGGAGATGCCCAGGTCACCGCGGGCGAGGTTGTTCATGTACTTGATGTACTGGATGTGGACCGGCTGGTCGTACCCGTACTTCTTGCGCAGGATCTGGGCCTGCTCTTCCTGGTAGTTCTTCGCCAGGATGGCGTCCACCGGGTCTCCGGGCGCCAGGCGGAGCATATAGAAGACGATAACGGAGATGACGAAGAGCACGGGGATGGCCCAGAGCAGCCGGCGGATGGTATAGCCGAGCAGCCCCGGTGCCACGCCTTACTTCGCCTTCGGGTCGATCGAGATGTAACGGTACTTCGGGATCGTCATCGAGACGGAAGGATAATCCTTCACGCAGGGCTTGATCACCTGGTGATCCACCGGCCAGTAGGTGGGGATGATCGACGCGTCGTCCACGATTTTCTGCTCGGCCTGCCTGTACAGGTCATACCGTTTCGTGCGGTCGGTTTCACGGCGGGCGGCCTGAAGGAGCTTGTCCACCTCCGCGTTGTTGTATTTGCTGTAGTTGAGCGGGCTGTCGCTCGCGAAGAGCTTGCCAAGGAAGTTTTCCGGGTCCGGGTAGTCCGCGGACCAGCCATCGGAAAGCATCTGGAACTTGCCCTGGCGCTGCTCCCGCAGGAATGCTGAACTGTCGATCGCCTGGAGCTCCACGGTCACGCCGAGGTTGTCTTCCCAGCCCTTCTGGATGGCGACCAGGAGGTCGCCCGGGGTGCCGCCGCTGCCGCTGTAGCTGAGGACCACGCGCGGGAGCCGGCCGGCGTACTTGGACTCCTGGAGCAGCTGCTTGGCCTTCGCGGGGTCGTACTTGTAGGAGGTCACGCTTTCGGTGTAGCCGGGCATCTCGGGCGGCAGGAAGCCATCGGCCACGCGCAGGGCGTTGTAGAAGAGGACGTTGTTGATGTTCTCGCGGTCGATCGACATCGCGAAGGCCTGGCGCACCTTCGGGTCATCGAAGGGCGCCTTCGTGGGGTTGAGGTTGAAGTAGAACGTCGCCATGTTCGGGACGGCGCGGTAGTCCTTGCTCAGGGGGTTGCTGCCGCCCTTGACGGCGTCGAGGAGCGAGGCCGGGAAGGCGCCGACGTGGAGTTCGTCGTTCTCATAGCGGGTGAGGAGCGACCCGCCGCCCAGTTCGAAGACGACTTCGTCCAGCTTCGCGGGCCCAAGGTGGTACCTGTCGTTCCGCACGAGCCGGATCTTCTCGGCGGGCGTGAACTCGGCCAGCTTGAAGGGGCCGGTACCGTTCGGTTGCTTCGTCCAGTTGCGCGGGTTCTTCTCGATCTGGTCCTTATCGACGACGAACGAGACGGGGTAGGTGAGTTCGAAGATGAAGTAGTCCGATGGCTCGATGAGGTCGATCTGGATGGTCTGCTCGTCGATGACCTTGAGGCCGCTGATGGTGGCCGCCTTGTTGTCGAAGCGCTCCTTCAGGCCGGCGATGTTGCCGAGATAGGCCTTGACCGTGGGCGAGGCGTTCGCCGGGTCTGCCGCCCGTTCGATGCTGTACTTCACGTCGTTGGCGGTAACGCGCCGGCCACCCTGGTGGAAGACCACGTTGTCCCGCAGTTTGAAGGTGTAGGTCTTGCCGCCGTTGGTGACTTCCCAGCTCTTTGCGATGTCGGGCTGTACCTTGAGGTCGGTATCCAGCGTGACCAGCCCGCCGAAGATCTCGACGACGTACTCGCTGGTTTCGACGTCGCCCACCTGGATGGGGTCGAGGAGGGAGTTCGGTTCGCCGCCAGGGACATAGAGGATGTTGCCTTCGCAGATCTTCCCGGCAGCGGCGTTGCTGGGCTTCTTTTCCTGCCCCCCGTTTTCGGTGTCGCTGGCCGCGTCGTCGTCCCCGCCGCTTGCCAGCGCGAAGACGAAAACGACGCCAACGGCGAGGATGAGGAAGGCGACGAAGCCCATCATCAGGGTCAACATTTTGTTCGACATGGATACCAGTCCCGTGGCGAGATTCGGTTAGAGTACGCTGGCCGCGGCGCCCGCCGATCCGTCCGGGCAGGCGACGGTCAAGTTGTGCGAAAGAGTACACGGGAACCGCTGGCGGGGACATGGATTCCCCGTTGGCGGAGGAAACTGCCCTTTACGCGTCTGCCGCTGTTTGCGGCGCCAGCATGAGCCCGAGTTCGTCGAGTTGGGCCTTGTCTACCGGCGACGGGGCGCTCATCAGAGGGTCGGACCCCGAGGAGGTCTTGGGGAAGGCGATCACGTCGCGGATGTTGTCTTTGCCGGCAAGCGTCATGATCAGCCGCTCGATGCCCCCGCCGATGCCGCCTTCGGGTGGTGCGCCGTACTCCAGCGCATCCAGCACCACGCCGAAGCGCTCTTCCTGCTGCTCTTTCGAGTGGCCCATGAGGCCGAACACCTTCTCCTGGTCGGCCCGGTTGTTGATGCGGATCGACCCGCCGACGATCTCGGCGCCATTGCAGACAAGGTCATATTGGTACGAGCTGGCCCTTGCGGGGTCTTCGTCCAGCCAATGGCGTTCGGACTCGGGGAAGCCGCAGAACGGATTGTGAGTGGCATCCCAGCGCTCTTCGCCGGGCCGCCATTCGAGGAGCGGGAAGCCGGTTATCCATGCGAACGACAGGCCCTGCCCTTCGATCAAGCCGAGGCGCGCGCCAAGGGCGGTGCGGACGGCGTGGAGAGAGGAGGCCACGACCTCCGGCCGGTCGGCCACGATCAGCAACATGTCGCCGTCCTGGGCGCCGGTGAGGGCCTTGATCCCGGCGACTTCCTCCTGCGAAAGGAACTTGGCGATCGGCGAACGCAGCTCTTCGCTGGAAACGATGCCGATCGTCGCAAGGCCCTTAGCCCCGCCACCGCGGGCGATCTCCGTGAGTTCGTCGATCTCGCGGCGGGTCATGTCCGCCTTGCCGGCCACGCGAATCGCCTTGACTTCGCCGCCGCTGGCGAGGGCGCCGGCGAACACCTGGAACCCGGAATCGCGAAGGGGTCCGGCGATGTCCACAAACTCGAGGCCAAAGCGGAGGTCCGGGCGGTCAATGCCGTAGCGGGCCATGCAGTCGGCGTAGTCCAGCCGTGGGAACGGCGTGGTCGCAATCGGGCCCCTCCCGAACCGCCGCGCGATCCCGGTGTAGAGCTCTTCCACGAGCGCCATCACGTCGTCCTGCTCGACGAAGCTCATCTCCAGGTCCAGTTGGGTATGCTCGGCGACGCGGTTCGCGCGCGTGTCCTCATCCCGGTAACAACGCGCCAGTTGGAAGTACTTCTCAACCCCTGCGTACATGAGCAACTGCTTCATGATTTGCGGGGATTGGGGAAGCGCGAAGAAGTGCCCCGGCCGCACGCGGGACGGGACGAGGAAGTCGCGGGCGCCTTCCGGTGTGGACTTGATCAGCGTTGGCGTCTCCACCTCGGTGAAGCCGCGTTCATAGAGGAACTCGCGGATGTACCGCACGACCTCGTGGCGCAGGTAGATGATCTCGGCCACCTCCGGCCGGCGCAGGTCCAGGTAGCGGTACTTGAGACGCAGCTGCTCGTCCACGTCCACGGGCTCGTTGATGTAGAACGGCGGCGTCAACGCCTCGTTCAACACCACACAGCGCGTGGGGACAATCTCCACCTCTCCGGTCCGCATGTTCGGGTTGACGGTTTCCGGAGAGCGCAAGCGCACCTCGCCCTCAACCTGCAGCACCCATTCGTTGCGCACCCGGTGAGCGACTTCGTGGGCGGCTGCGTTCTCCGGGTTAAAGACGAGTTGGACCACGCCGCGCGCGTCGCGCAGGTCAAGGAAGATCAGTCCGCCATGGTCGCGGCGGCGGTGGACCCAGCCGCCAAGCCGCACCGTCCGCCCCGCGTCGGAAGCGCGCAAATCACCCGCGTATGTGTCTTTGAGCATCGCTCAAGGGTACCAGCGAGGGGGGCTAAACGCTCAGCGCGGCGCCCGCTCCGCCGGCGCGCTGGCGAGCGTGCCCAGCTCCTCCGCATACGCCTGGTTGAGGGCGGCGGTCATCCGCTCCAGGAAGCGCCCATAGGCGGCGACGAGTTCCCGTGCTTCAGGCGAGAGGGCGGTGTGGCCACCGCCGGCCCCTCCCACTTCGGATTGGACAAGCTGCATGCCCAGGTTCGCTTCGAGCTCCTTCACCTTGCCCCAGGCGCGCCGGTAGGAGAGGCCCATGGCGTTGGCAGCCTGCGCGAGGGAGCCGGTTTCGGCGATCAGTTGCAGCAGGCGGAGGCGGTAGTCGGACATCACGAGCTTGCCGCCGTGCTCCAGCCATAGCTTTTGCCTGGGGACGAACTGTTCCATTGGCGCGAAGGCTACCACCGGCGAGGAGAGGAATCGATCGGATACACTGACGGCATGACGGCCAAGGAAGCGTTGCGCGAACTGGTTGACGAGATGAGCGAGTCCGAGGCGGAGAACTGGCTGAAGGAGATCGCCGCGGTGCGTGAGCGGCCGTCCGCGCCTGCCGTGCGGGACGACCGGCCGATCTGGGAGAAGATCCGGGAGCTGGCCGATCAAGTCCCGCCGGAGGAGTGGGCGAAGATGCCTTCTTCCGACCGGATCGATGACATCGTGTACGCCCAGCCCAGGTTCCCCGGCACGCAGTGACGCGCGTATTCGCGGACACCCAGTATTGGCTCGCGGTCACGGACCGGCGCGACCAGTGGGCACCAGTGGCTGCCCGCGCCATGGCTCGCATTACGAGGCCGGAGATCGTCACCACCGACGAGGTCCTTGTGGAATTTCTGGGATTCGTTTGCGGAGGGGGCCGTTACCTGCGCGAACTCGGCCTCGGCGTTGTGCGGATGATAGACGCAGACCCGAGCGTGACGGTTGTTCCCCGATCGAGGACATCCTTCCTCGATGGCCTCGCGCTTTACGAAGCCCGCCCGGACAAGGGCTACAGCCTCGTCGATTGCATCTCGATGGTCACGATGCGGGAACTCGGCATAGGAGGCGCGCTTACAGCAGACCGCCACTTCCGTCAGGAAGGGTTCCGCGCGCTCCTCCTGGACGAGGTTTAGCGGGCCTTCTTTGCGGCGCCACCTACGCGTTGATATCCCCGCGCGAGGACTGCACCGCCATCACGTGCGAGTAGTCGTTGATCGTGAGCAGCGCGCGCCGTACATCGGCCGCGCGCACGACAGTGATCGACGTGTGGTGGACGGAGACGAGGTTGTCGTAAGCGGAGCCGAGGAGATGGGCCAGGTAGGCATTGATCACGCCTCCGTGGCAGGCGACCGCGATCCGGTGTCCATGGTTCTCGGCGATGATCGTGTCGAGCGCGGACACGATGCGCTTCTTGAACGCCTCCGGGTCTTCGACGTGTGGCCAGGCGCTGTGCTTGCGCGTCCGGCTGACGTGGCGATAGATCTCCCCCAGTTCGGCCGCCGTGTAGAGGTCGAGCAGGCCCTTGTCCTGGGGCGCATGCTTCCAGAGGTCGATCTCTTTCAGTTCCTCCACGACGATAGGTTCAAGGCCGTGGTGCCGCGCGATCTCCCTGGCCGTGTCATGGGCGCGGCGCATCGGGCTGCAGTAAACGGCGCCCATGCGGGCGGGCGCCAGGCGTTCTCCCACCGCCCGCGCCTGTTTCCAGCCCAGGTCCGAAAGCGGGGCATCAAGCGCGTCGCCGAGGGGGATGTTCTCCCGGAACTGCTGCTCCCCGTGGCGGACGAGGAGCATTTCGCACATCCCCTCGAACGACGAGAGGAACGGGTTTTCAAGGTCGATCGTCCTGACGCGCTTGCGCTCGCTCATCCAGGGCTGCTCCCCGGCATGGCGACGACAGCGAGGTTCGGCTCCACGGTCGAGACATAAGCGCTTGCCTTGATGAATGCCTTGAGTCCCACCATGAACGCCTCCAGGTCTGCCTGGTTCATCTCCACCAGGATTCGCCGCGTGAAGATCTCGGAGCCGCGTTCGAGGCGGCTGCAAGCGGATTCGCCCTGCCCCGTGAGGTGGTTGCGTACCAACCTCCGGTCGGACTCGTCGTCTTCGCGCCTGATGAGCGAAAGTTTCACCAGCCTGTCCACGATGCCCGAAATCGTCGGGGGCGTGACGGAGAGCCGGGAGGCGAGCTCGCCGGCGGTCACGCCCGGGTCGTTTCGGACATGGAAGAGCACTCGCAGTTGCGCCGTGGTGAGGCCAAGTTCGGCCCAGGCGCGAAAACGCAGCGGGTCGAACATCGCGAACATTTCGCCGATGTAGCGAAGGCCGGCGTCCACGGCATGCTCGGAAGTTGGCGGGGGGCTTGCCATTGGTTCGCTCCGGGCGAAGGATTCGTGTGGCGCTAGAGTACCAGCGCGGCGCGGCAGGGCAAGCGGGACAGCGCGTGGCATGGCATGGGAAACTCTCCCCATGGCCCTGGACCTGGACCCCGGCACGGCCGCAACCGGCAACGCCCAACTGGTGCGAGCGATCGTTGACGAGATGGACGGTGGCGCGATCAGCTTCCAGCGGTTCATGGAACTGGCGCTCTACCATCCCGAGTTTGGCTACTACCGGAAGGCCGGGCGGGTCGGCAAACAGGGCGACTTCCTGACCAGCCCCACAGTCCATCCGATGTTCGGCTGGGCGGTTGCCGCCTGGTGCCACGCTGTTTGGGAGGCGATGGGGCGCCCTTCGCCGTTTCACGTCATCGAGCCGGGGGCCGGTAGCGGTGCCCTCGCGACGGCGATTCTTGACTGGGCCGACGGCCGGCAGGACGGCTTCGCGCGGGCGATTCGCTACATTGCCCTCGAACCGAATGCCCCCGGCCGCGACCCGCGTGTGGCCTGGGCTGAGCCGCCACTTCAGCCAGTTGCCACCGGTGTCGTGGTCACGAACGAGTTGTTTGACGCCTTCCCGGTGCGGCTTTTCGATGCCACGCCCCGCGGGCCGGTGGAGGTCCTCGTGCGGTGGGACGGCCGGCAGTTCGTTGAGACTCCCGGCGGCGTGGCGGACATCGCAGACGCGCCCCGGGACGGCCGGTTCGAAGTGAACCCCGGAGCCTACCCGGTGATGCGCAGCCTCTGCCAGCTCGTTGAGCGGGGCGCGCTGCTTGTGTTCGACTACGGCTATGCGCAGGAAGAGCTCTGGGCGCCATGGCGGATCACCGGCACGCTGCTCTGCTTCTACCGTCACACCGCCCACGAGAACCCGTACATCCACGTCGGCGAGCAGGACATGACGGCCCACGTCAACTTTTCGGAACTGTTGGCCGCGGTGCAGGACGAAGGACTCGCACCGTTTGGGCCTGCGAGGCAGTCTGACTTCCTTTACGCCCTGGGCCTCCGGTCGCTTGTTGAGGCGGCCCGGGCCGATATGGCGGAGTACTTTGTCCGGCGGCGGGGGCTTGAGCAGCTTACGGACGGCACGGGCCTGGGGCGAATCCGCGTCCTCGCGGCCACGAAGGCAATCGACTTCATCCCGCCCGGGTTCGAAGCGCTGTGATGGCGGACGAAGTGGCGCCCGGCTCACCGCTCTGCGTTGGGGACGATGCGCCCCCGTTCCGGCTGCCCGCCGTCGTCGATGGCGGTGAGCAGATCGAAGTGGTGATGCCGGCTGCCGCCGCGCAGGGGCCCGTGATGCTCGTCTTCTACCAGGACGACGGCATGCCGATCTGCACGAGTGAGCTCAAGGCGTTCGCCCAGGAGTATGACCTGTTGAGCGAGGCCGGGGTCCAGGTGTTCGGCATCAACACGAACGGCCTCGGCTCCCACGCTCGCTTCCAGGAACGGGACCACTACCCGTTCCCGCTCATTTCGGATTTCCAGGCGGAGACAGTTAAGGCGTACGGCATGTGGGACGCCAGCGAACGGAAATCGAAGCGGGGCGTGGTCATTGTCGGCATTGACGGGAAAGTCCACCACGTTGTGCCGCATTTCAACCCCGGCAACCTCGCGGGCTTCGAGGAGATTTTCCGGGCGCTGGGGTTGGTCTAGCCCGTAGCTGTCTTGCCGCCGCACACGGGCGATTGACGTTGGCCGGGCCGTCGGCGACAGAATGGGGAGATGGCCGCCTATTCCCCGCTCGTCATGGAGCACTTCGAGCACCCGCGCAACGCCGGGGAGATGCCTGACCCGGACGGACAAGCCACGGTGGCCAATCCGGTCTGCGGGGACCGTATGCGCGTGATGATCCGGGTCCGGGACGGCAGGATCGCCGAAGTGCGCTGGCTGACGCGTGGCTGTCCGCCGGCAATCGCCACGAGTTCGTTCGCCAGCGAAATGGTCGCCGGCTGGAGCCTCGAAGAAGTTGAGGAGCTTTCGCGGGAGGCTATCGCCGCGGCTATCGGCGGGCTCCCGAAGGACAAAGTCCACTGCAGCGTACTTGCGGCGGACGCCTTGCGGGGAGCGGTGAGGGATTTCCACAGCCGCAACCCGTAAGCCACCAGCCGCCCCCAGCCGCAACCGCTTCGCCACATCGTCCCCAGCCGTTCACCGGGCGTACACGCGCTATCCCACGGCCAACGTCGAATCCAATAGCAGGCCCCTCAACGACATTGCGGGCTGCGGGTGTGTGGGATGGGAACGGAACGGCGTGGCGGCCTGCTGGCTCTCGGGATGACGGTGCTTGGCGCGCTGCTGCTCGCCCTCGGCGGACTGGCGCAGCGCAGCGAACAGGCGCGCGCCTTGACGAACTGCGACGTCGCGGACTTTTCGCTTGACGGTGAGGAGCAGGCGTTCCTTGGGCTGATCAACACCTACCGGATCCAGAACGGGCTCGGGGCGCTTGTCACCTCGACGAACCTCAACCGCGCCGCGGCATGGATGAGCAACGACATGGGCGTCAATGCCCGGTTCTCTCACACGGACTCGCTTGGCCGGGCGCCCTACACGCGGGCCCAGGACTGCGGCTACATCGCGGGAGCTGGCGAGAACCTCGCGGCGGGCACCTCCTGGAGCTCGGCGCAATCGGTGATGGACGCCTGGAAGGCGTCTCCGGGCCACAACTCCAACATGCTGACGAGCTACTACCAGCAGATCGGTATAGCGCGAGTCAACGTGCCGGGGTCGCCGTACGGCTGGTACTGGACAACGAAGTTCGGCGCCGCGAACGACGGCACCGGGGGGGCCCCGCCACCGGCGAATACACCGACTCCAGCGCCCGCCACGGCCACGCCAACCAGCACACCCATCGCGCCCGCGAACACGCCCGTGGCGCCAACAAACACGCCTGTCCCCCAGGCAACGCCAGGCGGCGGCACACCTTCCGCCACGCCCACTCCGGTCCCACCCACGAGCACGCCGGCGGGGCCGGGTTCGTCACCCACTCCGGCGGGTCAGGCGACGGCCACGCCGACGCGGACAACCGTGCCTGAATCCGGCGCTCCGACGAAGACGTCCACCCCCGCGCCCGAGGCGGCGGTCACGCTGCCGCTCTCTCCTGGCTCGAACCTGGTCGCCTGGCCCGCCGCGGACGTTGAACCCGCCAGGGCGCTCGGCGCGTCGGCCAACAAGGTCTCCATGGTGTACGAGTGGGACGGAGCGAGCGGCACCTGGAAACGCTACGGCCCCTCGCTGCCAGGGTTCCTCAACAACCTGCTCATGTTGCGCCAGGGCGGCGCCTACTGGGTGATCGCGAAGACCGGTGGCGCGGTCCCGCTCGGCAAGTAGCCACCTCATAGCCACGCGCTTTTCCCCAGACGCGCTTGGACGCCACCGGGACTTCGATTCGGCCGAGGAGGGCGTTCCTGCATTCGGTGGCCACGATGTAGCTACAGTCCCGGGACGGTCATCTCCTGCACCCGCACCGTCGGCGCAGCTACTGAACCGAACCACGCCAGGTCGTCGCCAACCGCATCGATCGCGGCGAGCATCTCGGCCATCCGGCCACTGACGTTGATCTCCGTCACCGGGTAGGCCAACCGCCCGTTCTCAATCCAGAACCCGCCCGCCCCGCGCGAAAAGTCGCCGGTAGTGGTGTTGAACCCGTGACCGATCAAGGCCGTGACGTAGAGGCCGTCCTTCACGTCGCCAATGATCTCCGCCGGCGAAGTGATTCCCGCCCGCATGACGAGGTTCGACGGGCCGGGAGCGGGCAGCGATTCGACGCCGCGCTGGGCGCTCCCCGTTGGGGCGTTGCCCGTCTTGCGCGCGGTGTAGGCATCGAAGAGGAACTGCTGGAAGACACCCTCCTCAAACAGCGGATTACGTCGCGTGGCAACGCCTTCTCCGTCAAACGGGCGGGAGCCGCGGCGGCCCGGTTCGGTGGCGTCGTCGATGATGGTGACCAGGTTTGAACCGATTCTCGCCCCCACGCTATCCCGGAGGAATGTTGCCCCGCGATAGAGCGCCCCGCCCGTGACGGCCTGGGACAGGTCGCCGAGCAGCGCTGCCGTCATCATCGGCTCAAAGATCACGGGCACCTGCTTCGTCCCCACCTTGCGGGCGCCAATCTGGTCGATCGCCCGCCGCGCAGCGATGCGGCCGATCTCGCTGGCGTCCATGAGGCGGTGGAGGCTTCGCTCCGCGCTGAACCAGGAGGCGTTGCGCTTCTTCCCGTCGGCATCGTCCGCCAGCACTTCGACCGCGAGCGAGACGCTGGTCGCGGGGTAGCTCCCGGCGAAGCCGAGAGAGTTCGCCAGCGCGATCTCCGCGATGCGCGTGCTTATGCTGGCGCCGTCGGAGTTCGCAATGCGCGAGTCGAACTTCAGGGCGGCGTCTTCACAGGTCAGGGCCATGCGGACCTTCTCGTCCGTGGTCAGGCTTGAAAGCCGTT
This sequence comes from Anaerolinea sp., assembly GCA_013822275.1. Classification (GTDB taxonomy): domain Bacteria; phylum Chloroflexota; class Dehalococcoidia; order Tepidiformales; family Tepidiformaceae; genus PNKC01. The sequence goes on from PNKC01000013.1 coordinate 46,556, forward strand.
CGTCGTATAGCTGGAGGCCGTCGGCGCCGCCACGGGCAAAGAGCGACGGGTCGGGCAGGCCGGCGCAGGGGTCCGGCTCGCAGATGCTGGCGAGTTCCACCGTCTCGCGCGCGAACTTCTCCAGCGCGTCCTCGGCGAGGTCCGATGTTGAGCAGACGGAGGTGCGGCCACCGTTGATGACGCGCAGCCCCAACGAGCGGGAGCCAGCCTCTATCAGTTTCTCCACTTCGCCGAGCCGCACGCTCACGGTGGATTCTTCCGCGGAAACGGCGATCACGTCGCACTGCTCCGCGCCGTTGCGCCGCGCCAGCTCAACAACCTGCCGCGCCAGGTCCACAAGGCTCTTCGTCAAATCCAACTCCGGCCGTATGAAGCGGTGGTTCAAGTGTAGCGGGCGAGCCGTAATCGGGGAGCCATGCCTGCGCCCGACAGGGACGGGTGACAAAGTCACTGAGCAGTTATCCGGACACAGTCACTGAGCAGTTAGCTCTGACGTTTTCACTGAGCAGTAACAAGCCACACCTGCGCCTTACCGCTTACGCCTTCCTGCGCTACCCTCGGTCTCAATGACTGCACCACTGCACGCGGCCGTAATTGGCCTCGGTTCCATGGGCGCAAACCACGCCCGCGTCTTCAGCGACATGGCTGGCGTTGAGCTGGCCGGCGTTGCCGATCCCGACCCGGAGCGGGTCGCGAAGGCCGTCGCCGGGCGCGCCATTGCCGGCTTCGCGGACACTGGGACACTGCTTCGCGAAACGAAGCCCGACCTGGTCTCGGTCGTCGTGCCCACGCAACTCCATGAAGAAGTCGCGCTCCAGGTCATCGCCGCCGGTGCGAACCTGCTTCTCGAAAAGCCGATCGCAGCGACGCTGCCTGCCGCCCGGCGCATCGCCCAGGCCGCCGCGGCCAATGGCGTCCTCCTGACCGTGGGCCACATCGAACGCTTCAACCCGGCCATCCGCGAACTAAAAGACCGGCTGAGCGAAGGCCAGGGCGGACGCATCATCCAGATCCGCGCCCGCCGGGTTGGGCCGTTCCCGCATCGCATCCGCGATGTCGGCGTGATCCACGACCTCGGCCCGCACGACATCGACATCATGCGCTACCTGCTGGACGACGAGGTTGAGCGCGTGTACGCCGAAGCGCGCCGGCACATCAATACGGACAACGAAGACCTGTTCGCGGGGATGCTGCGCTTCAAGGGCGGCGCGCTGGGCCTGCTGGAGATCAACTGGCTCACGCCGACCAAGGAGCGGACGCTCTCGGTCCTCTGCGAGAAGGGCATGTTCGTCGTTGACTACGCCGCGCAGACGCTGGCGTTTTACGAGAACTTCGCGGCGGCCGCCCGCGAGGGCGCGATTGCCAGCGTCACGGAAGGACCCATGACCCGCTACCCGATCGGCAACCGCGAGCCGCTGCGGGTTGAGTTGGAAAGCTTCCGCGACGCGGTGCTCGGCAAGCTCCCTGCGCCCGTGAGCGCGCACGATGGCATGGTCGCCCTGGCCGTGGCCGAGGCCCTGGTCGCGTCATCTGAATCCGGCAACCCGGTCGTCGTCGATGAGGTCTCGTTCGCCGCATGAACGTCTCCGTGATCGGCATCGGCAGGATAGGGCTTCCTCTCGCGGCCACCATCGCCTCGCGCGGGCACACGGTCTTCGGTTGCGACATCGACGCTCCGCTTGTGGATATGGTGAACCGGGGGGAGAACCCCATCCCGGATGAGGCCGGCCTCGGCGCCGTGCTCGGGCTGGTGGTCGCGGCGGGCAACCTGCGCGCAACCACGGACACTGTTGCCGCCGTCAGCCAATCTGAAGCAGTGCTCTTCGCGGTCGCCGTTGATGTGGAAGAATCGGGCCGGGCGGACCTGCGGAACCTCTACGCCGCCTGCGAAAGCGTCGCCCGCGGGATGAAGCCCGGCACGCTCTGCATCTTCGATACGACCCTGCCTGTCGGTACGACAAGGAATGACCTTGCGCCCAGGCTGGAAGCGGGAGGACTGAAGCTCGGCACGGACTTCTCGGTCGCGTTCAGCCCGGAGCGGCTGCTGATGGGCCGCATTATCGAGGACCTGACGAAGTATCCGAAGGTGGTCGGCGGCGTGGACGCCAATGGCGGCGACCGCGCCGCTGCCTTCTACCGGGAAGTCTTCGGCGGCGAAGTGCTCCAACTCGCCAGCGCCGAGACTGCCGAGCTTTCGAAGCTGTCCGAAGGCGCCTATCGCGACCTCAACATCGCCCTGGCGAACGAGCTGGCGCAGGTCGCCGACGTGCACGGCGTGGACATCAGCGAAGTGATCAAAGCGGCGAACAGCCAGCCCTACTGCCACCTGCACGTGCCCGGCACCGGCGTCGGCGGCCACTGCATCCCGGTCTACCCGCGCTTTCTCATGCAGGGCGAAGGGCCGTCGTCGCTTTCCGCGCTTGGCCGCGCCGTGAACGACGCGATGCCGGGCTACGCCGTCCAGCGCGTGGAACAGCTCGTCGGAGACCTGACTGGTAAGCGTGTGCTGATCCTTGGCCTCACGTTCCGCCCGGATGTCGCGGTCACGCCGCACACGAACGCGGTCGACCTGCTGCGCGAATTCACGGCCAGAGGTGCGGTCGTCGAAGGGCACGATGCGCTGCTGAGCGAAGCGGGCGTGCGCGAACTTGGCTTCGAACCAGCGCGGGAGCCGCTCAGCGGCTATGACGTCGCCGTCGTCCACGCGAAGCACCGCTCCTACAACTCCCTCAACTGGAAGGCGCTCGCCCCACTGCTGGTGGACGCGCGCAACGCGCTGGACCGCGCCACGGTTGAGGCCGCGGGTGTGCGGTACCTGGGCATTGGGCGGCCCGTGTCGCCGGATTAGCCTTCAGCTTCCAGCTTCCAGCTTCCAGCCTCCAGCCATGGACGCCCGTTGCCGGTTGTGACGTGCGATGCGGCTGGGCTGTATGGTTCGCCAACGCGCCGGGACGCTGGCGCGAGGAGGCGACATGGCTGATTGGGCGAGGCCCGTGGTGGCGTTTGAGATTCGCGGTCGCGACACGGTTGCACTGAGGAAGTTCTACTCTGAGCTCTTTAACTGGGATATCAGCGACGCGAATCCCAGGGTCATGGCAATTCCCGCTGGCATCGGTGGTCCCGAGCCCGGTCCCGGTGGCACCCTGATGCCGGGAGAACCCGGCGCGTCGCTCTACATCCAGGTGCTGGACCTGCGCGCTACGCTCGACAAGGCGAAAGCGCTCGGAGGGAGCGTGCTCCACGAGCCGTTCGACGTGCCCGGCCGCGAACTCACGATCGCGCGCATCGCGGACCCGGAAGGCACCCAGATCGGGCTTGTCCAGCAGTAGGACGCCCTCTCAGGCGGTCCGGGTGGCCTTCAGCGAGTACATGAGCGGGCAAAGGTCGCGCTGTTCCGGCTGAAGCTGCCAGGCGGTACGGCGTGCATAGCCCTTGGCGGTGGAGTCGCCATCGGTGCGCACCATCCACGGCAGCGCCTGCCACGCCACTTCCCTGTGTTCGTGGAGGAAGTCCAGCCGCAGGCCCACGTCGAGCAGCGCCGTGACGATTTCGCCGAGCCCGTGGTTCCACTCAAAACTCGTCTGGTTCTTAAGCGGCGGGCCATCAACGTAGGTAGTCTCGCCGACCCACTCGCTCGGCTGCCCGGTTTCGAAGTACGGGGAACGCACCACCAGTTCGCGGTCATCTCGTTCGTCGTCAAGCGCCCACAGCATGGGGTGGCCTTCGTAGACATACAGGAAGCCGCCCGGCTTGAGCAGCTTCGCGACGACCCGTGCCCAGCCCCGGATGTCTGGCAGCCAGCAAAGGGCGCCGATGCCGGTGTAGACCACGTCGAACTGGTCGCTGATGACGGTGGCGGCGTCGTAGACGTTCGCCTGCACGAACGTCGCATCGGTGACGCCAATCTCTCTGGCGAGCTCGCGCGCCCGTTCGACGGCGGCGCCGGAGAAATCAAGGCCGGTCACCTGTGCTCCAAGCCGCGCCCAGTTGAGCGTGTCCATGCCGAAGTGGCACTGCAAGTGCAGGAGCGTCTTGCCGCGGACATCGCCGACTTCGTGCATCTCCACGGGGTAGATCGTCTTCTCGCCGCGCAGAAACCCCGCGAGGTCGTAGCCTTCGGAAGCGGCGTGGATCGGGACGGATTCGTCCCAGCGGGCGCGATTCGCCTCGAAGTAGGGCGTGTTCTGGCTGTCGTCCGGCATGGGCGCTATGCGCCTTCCAGCCCGGCCGCGGCCGCCGAGATACCGCCGCCGATGTCGGCCTTAAAGCCCTGTTCGCGCAGGATCTTGCCGAGCGACGAAAGCGCCAGCAGGACGTTGCCCGGGTTGGAGGATTCGCCCATGAGGCCGAGGCGCCAGACCTTCGCCCGCAGGTCGCCGAGCCCGCCGCCGATTTCGATGGAGTGCCGCTTTAGCAATGCGCCGCGGACTTCGGCGTCGTTCACCCCTTCCGGGATCCGGACGGTGGTGAGCACCGGCAGGCGGTAGCCCTCGTCGGCGTGCAGGACGAGGCCCATCCCTTCGAGGCCGGCCTGAAGCGCGCGGCCGTTCTGTTCGTGGCGCGCCCAACGCACTTCGAGGCCTTCGTCCAGCACCAGGGCCAGCGCTTCATGCAGGGCATAGACCATCGAGATCGGCGCGGTGTGGTGATAGGCGCGGCGTTCGTCCCAGTAGGCCTCGATCAGGCTGAGGTCCAGGTACCAGCTGTTGCAGGGCACTTCACGCGCCTTCACGGCGTCCCATGCGTCCGGAGAAAGCGTCAGGGGTGCCATCCCGGGAGGCGCCGAGAGGCACTTCTGCGTCCCCGAGTAGACGGCGTCCGCGCTCCAGGCATCGACGGTCACGGGGACGCCGCCGAGGGAGGTCACGCAGTCTACGAGGAGCAGCGCGCCCGCTTCGTGGGCGATTTTGGCGAACGGTTCCACGGGGGTCTGGACGCCGGTTGACGTCTCCGCGTGGACGATGCCCACGAGTTTCACGTTCCCGGCGGCCTTCACCGCAGCTTCCACGCCGGCCACATCCGTGGGGGAGCCCCAGGCCGACGTGACGCGCGTCACCACGCCGCCGGCGCGCTCGGCCATCTGGACGATGCGGTCGCCGAAGTAACCGCAGCTGCCGATGACCACCTTGTCGCCAGGCTCCACCAGGTTCATCACGGCAGCTTCCATGCCGCTCGTCCCGGTGCCCGGCGTGGCGAGGGTGATGCGGTTCTCGGTCCCCATGACGCGGCGAAGCATGTCGTTGCATTCGTCCATGATTCTCAGGAACTCCGGGTCCAGGTGGCCGAGGATGGGCGCCGTCATGGCCCGCAGGACGCGGGGGTGCGCCCCGCTCGGGCCAGGGCCCAGGAGGATGCGAGTGGGCGGGTTGAACGTGGAAGCAGATCTCATGCTGGATATCGTACCGTCCAGGGGAGCTTAGGTTCAGCGCCTGGCAGCTTGACAAGCCCTCCTATAGTGTCGCTATCACAGTCGAAATGGGGGGATACTAAACATGACTCAGGCGGAAACCGCCCCGAGAAACCGCGAAAAACTACAGGTTGAGGTCCGGAAAGCGACGACGGCCGACGCGCCGGCGCTCACTGCGACCATGGCCCGCGCCTTCGATGACGACCCGGTTATTAACTGGGCGGCCGCCCAGGACAAACATCGCGCACGCCGCGTTTACGACATGATGGGCATGGGTCTGAATCGGCTGACCATGCCCTTCGGCGAGGTGTACACAACCGACGAGTTCCAGGGTGGCGCCTGCTGGACGCCCCCGGGAAAATGGAAACTTGGCATGCTCCAGCAGCTGATGCTGGTGCCGTCGATGGCGAAGGTGGCAACGTGGCGCCGGATCCCCGCGGTGATGGGCGGGATGAACGCCATTGAGAAGAAGCACCCGCACGAACCCCACTACTACCTGCTCGCGCTTGGTGTCGAACCGGCGCTTCAGGGGCGAAGCCTGGGCAGCCAGCTGATGGCGCCAATCCTTGCCCGCTGCGATGCGGAGGGGGTGCCGGCGTACCTGGAAAGCTCGAAGGAAATCAACGTCCCGCTGTACGAACGCAATGGCTTCCGGGTCACGAAAGAACTCGTCGTCCCGAGCGGCGGGCCGAAGATCTGGCTGATGTGGCGAAAGCCGCAATAGCATCCAGGACTCAGGACTCAGGACTCAGGACTCAGGACTCAGGACTGGCGTCTTCGCCGTGCTTCACGACCCAATCACCCGGCCCCGGCCAGGTGAGCATGCGCATCGTGCCGGTGGCATCGAACACGACGTAGCCCGCGCTCTTGATATCGACCACGAACACGTGGGCCGGGCCGGTTGGGCGCCAGTGGAGCTTCGCGTAGATGTGCTGCCAGTAGGGTTCGACCCGCGCTTCGGCCATGGGGAGCGCGTTGCCGTAGAGCTTCACATCGCCTTGCTGTCCGTCCTTGTTGCTGGTAGTGCTATGGACCACGCAGCGAGGGTCGCGAAGCAGATCCAGCATCTTCTTCGACTGCCACATGCCGCCGATCACGAAGTCGCCCTCGAAGTAGGTGAATTCGACCGGCGTGATGCGTGGCCAACCGTCCTTGCGCAGGGTCCCGAGCATCACCAGGTCTGTGGAATCGAACCGTTCTCGCGCCAGGCGGGCGAGTTCCGGCGCCTCGCGTTCGAAGTCGCGCCATGCCGTCATCGGACCATCCCTCAACGGAAGTCGTGCGATTATGCTGACCCCTGGCGACAGCAGGTGTCGCGCAATTGCACCGCCTGCGGAATCCCTTAACGCGCGGTACAATCGACGCACGATAAACGCAACTTGAGGAACCGATGAACTACCAGGACACCCCGGAAGAAGCCGCCTTCCGCGCTGAAGTGCGCCGCTTCATTGAGACAGAAGCGCCGAAGAACATGACCCGCGGAGAAGGCGGTTACGGCGGCGTTGGCGCCGCCTGGAAGGCCTGGGTCAAGAAGCTGGCCGACCGCGCCTGGGTCGCCCCCGCGTGGCCCAAGGAGTACGGCGGCGCCGGCATGAGCGTGATGGAACAGTTCATCTTCAATTGGGAGATGGCCGAAGCCCGCGTCCCCCGTCCGGGCGGCATCGCCACCGGCTTCGCCGGCCCAACCCTCATCGTCCACGGCACCGAAGAACAGAAGAAGAAGTACCTGCCGGAGATCCTGGACGGCGAGACCACCTGGTGCCAGGGCTACAGCGAGCCGGGCGCCGGTTCCGACCTCGCCTCTCTCCAGACGCGCGCCATCCGCGACGGCGACGACTACGTAGTCAACGGCCAGAAGATCTGGACCTCCGGCGGCCACACGGCCAAGTGGATGATCCTCCTCGCCCGCACGGACCCGGAAGCCCCCAAGCACCGTGGCATCACCTACTTCGTTGTGGACATGAAATCGCCGGGCCTGACGGTGCGGCCACTGATCAACATGGCCGGGACGCACGAGTTCAACGAAGTCTTCTTCGAAGACGTCCGTGTCCCGAAGGAGAACATCATCGGCGAAGAAAACCGCGGCTGGTACCTCGCTCAGACCACGCTCAGCTTCGAACGCTCGAACATCGGCGGCGCGGTCGGCGCGAGGCAGGGCGTGGAAGACCTCGTCCAGTTCGCGAAGTCCAGTCCAGTGAGCACGCTCAAGGGCGACCCGGCCGTGCGCCATGAACTCGTCGACCGCATGATCGAGGCGGGCGTGGCGACCCAGATGAGCCTGAAGATCATCTCCATTCAGGCCAAAGAGGGCGTCGCCCCGGGTCACGAGGCGAGCGTTGCGAAGCTGTATGGCACCGAGCTGAACCAGCGGATTGCGCGGACGGCGATGAAGGTCCTCGGCCTGTATGGCCAGCTCGATTCGAAAACCGAAGGTGTGGACGCCTCGAAGTACGGACGTTACCGCTACCAGTACCTCCGTTCGGTGGCGAACACGATTGAGGGTGGCACGAGCGAGATCCAGCGCAACATCATCGCCACCCGCGGCCTGGGCCTGCCAAGGGCGTAACTCTCCAGGCATCATCCGCGAAGCGCCCACAGACTCGTCTGTGGGCGCTTCGCTCTTTCGAAGGAGATCCGCATGCCAGCCGTGGAACCCCGCAGTAAGGCGGACCTCCTCCGTTTCATCGACGAACGCTGGAAGGGCCTCCAGGCGCTCGTGAGCGAATTGACGCCGGAGCAGATGGAACAGCCCCTTGGTGACGGGTGGAGCGCTAAAGTCCACCTCGGTCACATCGCTGGCTGGGAACAATCGTTGCTCGCGCTGCTCCGAGGGCAGGACCGCGAGTCCGCGATGGGCGTAACGCTCCAGCCGCGGGAACCTCACGACCTGGATGCCTTGAACGACGCTCTCGCCCGTCGATCAGCCGCCCTTCCGTTTGACGCGGTGCGTGAAGAGTCGCGTCGTGTCCACGCGGAGGTCGTGGCAGTGCTGGAGGCGATGAGCGAAGACGATCTCTTGAAGCCGTACTCCCACTACCAACCCCAAGCCGAACCGCCGGAGCGGAAACCGGTGTACGGGTGGGTGAACGGAAACACCTGGGGCCACTACGACGAACACATCGGCTGGTTGCGCACAGGATTGGGTCATCAGCCGCCACCCCGGCAGGCCCTCTCCTAAACCTACGGGATCGCCCCAAGCTCCTTGAGCGAGCTGATCCGATCCCAGTCGTAGCCGTATTCGAGGAGGATGGTCTCGGTGTCCTGGCCGAGTTCGGGCGCCCAGGCGGTTGGCTCCACTGGACTGCCGTAGAAGTCCACGGGCGTGGCGACCTGCCGCAACGGAGTCCCATCCGGCCCGGGTATCTCGATGAAAGCGCCGGCGGTTTTTGCCACGGGATCTTCGATAACCTCCGCGACTGTGTTCACCGGCGCCCACCAGACGTTTTCGCGGTCAAAGATCGGTCCCCACTCGGCGAGCGTCTTCGTAGCCAGGATCGAGTCCAGTTCCGCGGTGATCGCTTCTGTGTTCTGGAGCCGGTCGATGAGGGTCGCGAAACGCGGGTCTTCGCCCAGGCGCCCGGCATCAAGCGCCCGCAGCACGTCTGGCCAGTGGCGATCGCCCTGGAGGAGTAGGAGCCAGAACCAGTTGCCGTTGGCGTCCTGGTAGCTGTTGATGAGTGGATTCGGCGTGTGCCGACGGTCGAACGTGTTGACGGGCATGCCGCGGAGGGCGGTGTTTGTATCCCAGCCCATCATGTAGACGCCGGTGCGCAGCAGGGAAACCGCGACTTTCTGGCCGAATCCCGTGCGTTCCCGGTGGAAGAGGGCTGCGGCGATTGCACCCGCTGCGTTGGAGCCGGTCATGTGGTCGCCCATGCCACCGCGCTGGAGCGGCGGTTCCTGTCCCGGCGCCGTCAGTCCCGCGGCGACGCCCCCACGGGCGTAGAAAGCGCCAACGTCGTAGGCGGCGCGATTGGCGTCCGGCCCGTCAGGACCGTAGCCCGTCACGTGGCAGTAGATCAGCTTCGGGTTGGTATCGCGCAGCTGCTCATACGTCAGGCCGTACTTTTCCAGTACCTGGGGACGCATGTTGGTCACGAACACGTCCGCGTCGTCGATAAGGTCGCCGGCGACGTAGCGCGCGTCCTCTTTTTCGAGGTTCAGGGCGATGCTCCGCTTGCCGCGGTTATCCAGTTCGAATGGCGGGTTCATGGCGATGCCCAGGAGGCCGGCGAAGAGGCCGCGAAAGGGGTCGCCTTCCGGAGGTTCGATCTTGATGACCTCGGCGCCCCAATCCGCCAGGATCGCGGCGCACGATGGTCCCGCGACCCAAACGCCAAGTTCCACGACTTTAATCCCGCTGAGCGGTCCGGCCATCGATTCATCCCCCCGAAGCTGTGGTTGGCGATTCTACCGGCAGTTGTGGCGTGCCGTGCCCGCTGTCCGGAAGCAGCTTGCGCCGTAAGCTTCCCGAACCACCCGCAAGGATCGCTGAACATGGTCTTGAGCGACCGAACCATCCGCCGTGAACTCGAAGCCGGCACCATCCTCATCGACCCGCTGGGCAGCGATGCCATCCAGCCGGCAAGCGTCGACCTGCGCCTGGGCAACCTCTTCCGCGTCTTTCGCAACTCCCAGATCCCGTACATCGATGTCAAGCGCGAATACCCGGATCTCACGGAACTCGTCGAAATCGACGATGACAACCCCTTCGTCCTCCACCCCGGCGAATTCGCCCTGGCGACGACGTACGAGCGGGTGCGGTTGCCCAACACGATCGTGGGGCGGCTGGAGGGCAAGTCCTCACTCGGGCGGCTGGGACTGCTGATCCACTCAACGGCCGGGTACGTTGACCCCGGCTGGGATGGCGCGCTCACGCTCGAGCTTTCGAACGTGGCGAACCTGCCGATCATGCTCTACCACCGGATGAAGGTATCCCAGATCTCGTTCCTCCAACTAACCGAGCCGGCGGAGCACCCGTACGGGTCGAAGGCGGCGGGCAGCAAGTACCAGGGCCAGGTTGGCCCCACGCCAAGCAAGTACTACCTGAACTTCCGCGATCCCGAGT
>PNKC01000014.1 GCA_013822275.1 Anaerolinea sp.
CCGGCGGCCGCTGAGAGAATCCCTACCCGCGACTCCTGCGTCGGGCCTCGTACCTCATTCCGCATTCCTCATTCCTCGCGCCGCAAGGCGCGCAGGCAGGCCCCAGCGCAGGAGCAACTGGCCCGCCGGGGAGGCCGCACCTTCGGGGTGTTCCAGCAGGGCGCGGATGTCTTCGGGCGTATCGAGGTCCAGTGCCAGGGCAGGGCTGGCGAAGCGGTGAACCGCGAGGCCTGCGGCAGCGGCGGCGGTCCGATGCTTCGCGTAACTGCCACTGCCGTACTGGAGGTCGAAGTCCAGGGGCAGCGGCGCCAGGAGTGCGTTCGTGCCGCCGTCGGCGCTCTCGACCATGGTCACGCCCGCATCCGCCCGCCCGGCGAGCGCGCGGAGGGCTTCCGGCGTGGCAAGCGGCAGGTCGGCGTGGAGGATCAGGACGTGCTCGAAGCTGGCGAAGGACGGCTGGGCCAGGGCGTACTCGATCTGGGCACTCAGACCGCTCGCAACGGGCGATTCGGCGATCAGGGTAGCATCGGAAGTGAGGAGACCAGCGGCGGCGGCGACATCCGGAGTTACCACGGCGAGTTCGAGGCCAGCCGCAAGTACCGCCTCGACAACGCCGCGGAAGGTCGTGATCGCCAGCTCGCGGCGTTCGCCCCGGTCAAGGATTCCCGCGAGCCGCTCTTTCGCCTCGGACGGGGCCTTGAGCGGAATAAGCACGGCAGTGGCCAACGAAAGCCGCTCCGAGTTCGCTCCGGATGTGCGGGCACGCCATGCACCGCCGCCCTCACCACCCCCTGCCCCCTCTCCCGATCCGGCGGGAGAGGGGGAGCGATGGGTGCCCGGAGATTGCTGCGAGTGGAGTTGGTGTTTCACTAGAATGCATCGAGCCCGGCAAGCACGTCGCGCGCCAGTTGCGTTTTTCGCTCCGGGCTCGTCATCATCGTATCGGTGACGAGGCAGCGGAGGCCAAGGGCTTCGACCGCCGGCGCGAGTGCGCGATCCTGCTCGTCGATAACCATGAGGTCGATGAGGCCGGCGTAAAGCCGCGCGACACCGAGCGCGGAGACTTCGTGACCGAGCGTCCTCATCATGTTGGCGGCAGGGCCTTTGACCACCTGGCCGGCGATGATCGGGCTGATGGCGGCGCGCTTTGCCCTGGAACCGGCGAGGGCCTCGCGCACCCCCGGGACGGCGAGGATGGGGCCGATGCTGACGAGGGGGTTGCTCGGCGCGAGGATGACCGCTGAAGCTCCGGAGACGGCATCGAGGACGCCTGGCGCGGGGAGTGCTCCCGTCGCCCCGGCAAAGACGACCTCGCGGACGTCGACCTCGGTGCGGAGGCGGACCATGTAGTCCTGGAAGGGGAGCTCGCCATCCGGCCCGACAATGCGTGTTTCGATGCGGCCGTTGGTCATGGGAAGGACGGTACAGCCAAGTCCCCACGACCGCGCCAGGCCGGCGACGATTTCGTGCATCGGCCGGCCTTCGCGCAGGAGGCGGGTGCGGTGGATCGCCATCGCCAGGTCCCTGTCACCCAGGTTGAACCAGCGTTCGTAGCCAAAGCGCTGGAGCTGGTCAACGACGGCGAAGGTATCGCCGGTGAGCCCCCAGCCGGTTTCGGGGTTCACGGCGCCGGCGAGGGCGTAGAGGACGATGTCTGTATCGGGCGAAACGTGAAGGCCGAACATCTCCACGTCGTCTCCGGTGTTGGAGACGATGGTGACATCCTCCTGGGGGACTACCTGGACGAGCCCCTGGAGGAACCGCGAGGCGCCAACGCCACCGGCGAAAACGGTGTACATGGGCCAGATTCTAGGTTGGCGGCGGCACTACGGCGACCGCTGGCGGAGGTTTGTCAGTCAACGCGGGCGGCGCGCAGCGGGACCACCTCGCCCGGCGCGGCGGCAGAGGCCGGCAGGGGCTCCGCTGCTGCCACCCGGGGCTGGTGGACTGCTTGACGGCCGGTGGCGGGCCGCCGCGCCAGGTTGGTTTCCATGGCCACGAGGATTGCGAGCAGCACCCAGAGATAAGGCTCGTCGAGCAAGCGGCCCTCGCTCTGGCTGTGGAGGAGAATGCCGATCAGCGATGCGCCTATCCAACCTACGATAAGCCGGTTGTAGGCGAGGGACGTGGCGAAGTAGGCGCGAACAGTGACGAGACCAACGCGGACAACAACCATGCTGAAAGCGAGGACTCCGACGATGCCGAGTTCAGCGAGGAGCGAGATGAGCGAGGTGTGCGAGAGGGTGGTGCGGGCCCAGTCCGGGACGATGTAGAGGTAGCTGACGATGAGCGAATGCTGGTAGTTGCCGGAGCCTACGCCGACGAACGGGTTGTCCTTGAACATCTCCCAGCCCGCCCTGATCAGGAACTCGCGCTGGCCGATGACCTGGACGCCGCTGGCCAGGGACCTGACGCGCTCGGCGTCGGTGCCGCCCTGCAAGAGGAGCAGCGTCAGAAGAGCAGCAAGGCTGCCGCCAGCGACGGCCACGAGCTTTGCCTTGGTGTAACGCTCGATGGGCGACACCATGACAACGAGGAATGTGGAAAGGATGAGCATCAACCAGCCGGAGCGCGAGGCTGTGGCGACGATGCCGACGGCGCCGAGAGCGAGCAGCGGCACGGCGAGGTAGACCGTCTGGCGGCGCGGCCCGGTGGTCAGGATGAGGCCAACGCCGAGCGACATGGAGATGGCGAGGAAGCGGGCGAGGTTGTTCGGGTCCGCGAAGGTGGCGTTGGAGCGGTAGCTGTAAGCATCCGACTGGATGAGGATGGTGCGCCAGTTGAACACGCCGAAGAGGCGCTGGGCGATGGCGATGAGGGCAAGCATCGCGGCAACCAGGAGGAAAGCGCCGACGATGCGCTCGACGTCGCGGCGGTCTTCGATGAGGGACGGTGCGACGAAGACAAAGGCCACGTACATGGGCATGATGAGGATGGAGTTTTCCGGGGCGGTGGGGAAATCGGACCAGGCGACGCCGAGGACGACGACGGCAAGCAGCGCGACGATCGGGATGATGACGGCCGAATCCGGGAAGAGGCGCGCGGGGTTGTGGCGTACGCGCACGGTGGCGACGACCAGGGTGGCGAGGATGGCGGCCTTGCCGGGATTGAGGAGTGCGCGGATTGCGCCGGTGAATCCCCCTTCGGGGAGGACACCAAGGGCCTGGGTGCCGAAGTACTCAATCGGGAGGCCGAGGACGACCGCGGGGATGAGGAGCTTCGGTTCGCGGAGGACCACCAGGGCACAGAGGATCACGGCTTCCATGAACAGCAGGACACCAAGGAACAGCATGGAGTTGGGCGACCTCTGGATACCGTTCACGTTGACCGGGTTCCGGCCTCCCCATACCCTACGGGCCAATGCCCCCCAGTGCCAGTGGACTTCAGCGCGACCTTCACCTCCTGCGGCGCAGGTGGTGGCTTTTCATCCCGTTTTTCTTCTTTGGGGTCCTGGTTGCGGTCGCCTTCGGCAGTTTCGCCGGCCAGGCAAACGCTGTGGCGAGCATGCAAGTGGAGACCGTGATCCATGAACTCTTCAGCGGCGGCGACCGCGGCTTCCGGATCTTCGAAGCGGACGCCATGACAGGCGACGCCGAGTTCAAGAAGAAGGTAATTGAGGCGACGGGGGACCCGGCCTTCGATTACGCGCGCTATAGCATCTCACTGAGCCCTATCTCCGTGGCCGACGGCGTTTCCCGCGGCGTCCTCACGGTTTCCATCCAGGACGAGGACAAAGCGGCCGCCGAGAAGTACCGCCAGGCGTTCGTGGACGTGTTCACGCGCGAGTACACGGAGCCGGACGGGCTGTTCCGGCGGCGCTTCATCGAGAAGAAGGAGGAGGTTGCGGCGGAGTTCGACAAGCAGTACCAGGAAGCCATCGCGAAGCTCAAGCCTCTGGCCGAGGCCAAGGGCCTGCCGCTCGAAGAGTTGGCGCGGCCGAACTCGGTCACGCGGAACGGCCTCCTGGACGAGCTGAACGTCCAGGAAGCGCAGCTGCAGCGAGAACTCGCGGAGGTGAGAGCGCTGCCCACTCCCGATGCTGCCCAACAGCAGCGGCGGACGCAGCTCGAGGGGGCGATCAAGGCGCTGCAGGCCTACGAGCTTTCGCTCAACCCCGTGAGTTTCGACGCCGAGTTCCGTGCGCTGGTGATTGAAGCGCAGTCGGCCGCTGACCTGCGCTACGAGAGCTACATCCGCCTAAACAACGCGCGCGGCGCCGCTGTGAGTGCGCAGAGCGACATCGAGACGTCCTACAGCTTCTCGGGAGGGCTAAGCGGTTCGCTCCTCGGCCGCGTGGCGATTGTCATCGCGGTGACGCTGATCTTCGGCCTGATCGCGATTTACACTATCGAATGGCTCTCCCAGATCCGGTCCCACAGCCAGGACCTTTAAGCAGCCGCCGCCATGCGCATCGCCGAGATAAACGACATCGCGTCCGTCGCGTCGGACCTCGCCAAGGGACTTCGCGCGCGCGGCCACGAAGTGACGGTGATCCAGCCGCGGCTGGTCGGCGGAAGCCTCCCGTGGATGGTGAAGCCGGTGGTGGGGCCGGTGCGTGGCGTGGAGTGGGCCCAGATGATCCACCAGGTGCACGAAGGCAACTTCGATGCTGTCCACATCCACTACGCCTATCTGGGGATGCTGGGGGTGCTGGGGAAGTTCCCCTACATCCTCCACTGCCACGGAAGCGACGTGCGCGAGATTACCCCGTTTACCCGGCCAATGATTCAGCGGGCGCTGCGTAACGCGGGGAAAGTCTTCTACGCCACGCCCGACCTGGCGGCGTACGTGCTGAGCGAGCGGCCGGACGCGGAATTCCTCCCAAACCCGGTGGACGCCGATCTCTTCCGGCCGCTCGAACGGGCGGACGCTCACAACAGCGTGTTTTTGTGCTGCGGATTAGCCGACATCAAAGGCGCGCCGCGCCTGCTGGATGCTTGCCGGAGGCTCGCTCTACTGCGGCCTGACATCAAGATCACAGCAATTGCCGGCGGCGACTACACCCCGGAGTTCGCGGCACTGCCGAACGTGACGCTTGTGCCCCACCGGGAACGGACGAGGCTGCCCGAGCTGATCAGCCAGCATGGCGTGGTCATAGGGCAGGTCCTGCTGGGAGTTGTGGGGATGGCGGAGCTCGAATCGATGGCCTGCGCCCGCCCGGTGATCGCCTGGTTCAACCACCGAGGGGCGTACACCGAATTTCCGCCGTTCGTGCGGGCAGTCGATGGGTTCGACATCGCGGCGGCGGTAATCCGCCTTGTTGACGATGGGGCAGAACGCCAGCGCCTCGGCGAGGCGAGCCGCGAGTGGGTGCAGCGGGAGCACAACCTCGACGACGTCGCCGGGCGCGTGGAACGCGCGGCCTTCGAGGTCGCCGCATCCAGCCAGCGGCAACGCCCGCTCGAGGTGAGCAGATGACGACACCGATGGCCTCCGGCCGGCTCGACGATTCCCCCCTGATGGTGCCGGAGCGGCCGCTCGTTTCGATCGTCATCCCGTGTCTCAACGAGGAACGCTACATCGTGCCACTGCTGGATTCGCTGGCCGCACAGGACTACGGGCCAGATGCGGTTGAGGTGATCGTGGCGGACGGCGGGAGCACGGACGCCACCCGCGACCTGGTCCGCGGATACTCGTCTCCGTTTGCACGCCTGGAGCTGGTGGACAACCCGAAGCGGATCACGGTGGGCGGCCTGAACGCAGGGATGGATGCCGCCCGGGGGGACTGCTGGATCATCATCGGAGCCCACAGTCACGTGCGCGAGGACTTTGTCCGCGCCTCGGTTGAAGCACTCAAGCGCACGGGGGCGGCATGTGTCGGTGGCCCAATCGAGACGATCGGCGAAGGCGCCGTTGGGAAGGCGATTGCCGCGGCGATGTCGTCGCCCTTTGGCGTGGGCAACGCGAAGTTCCGCTACGCGGATGAAGAGGCGGAAGTGGACACGGTGCCCTTCGGCTGCTATCACCGCAAGGTCTGGGATATCGTGGGGCGATTCGACGAGACCGTGGACGGCGCGGACGAAGACAGCTACAACGCCCGGGTCATTGAGGCCGGCGGGCGGATCGTGCTGGTGCCGACCATCCGCAGTTCGTACTACCCGCGGCGCACGTTCCAGGCGCTGGCGAAGCAGTACTGGGAGTATGGCGCGGCCAAGGGCACGCTCTTGAGCCGGGGACGGCCACTCCAGCCGCGGCATTTTGCACCTTCGGGTATGGTTGCGGCGGGCCCGGCGCTTGCGTTCCTGGGCCTGTTCTCGCGCAGGGCGCGGCAACTGCTGAAACTGCTCTCAGTCGCGTACGTGGCTGGTGGCCTGTTCACGGCGCGGCAGGCGGCGGCGAGGGTTGGCGCCAACCCGTTGCTCACCTTCGGCGCGATGGCGACGATGCACGCCACTTACGGGGCGGGATTCCTCTACGGGGCGTGGAAAGAGAAGCAGCAGCCCTAAACGTGCTCGTCGCGGCCGCCGGCCATGGTGATGCCCGCGAGACGGTCAGGGATCCAGCCGGTCAGGAGTGAGAGGACCTCATCCTTCGCCTGAAACAGGCTATGGCCGGCCTCAGCGTACAGGACGATGCGCTTGGGCTCGTTTGCGCGACGGAAGATGTCCTCGCTGGCCTCGTGGCTGAGGACGTTATCGGCCATGCCGTGGACGAGGAGGATGGGCTTCTCCACCTGCTCAACCTGGCGCGTGCCGTAAAGCTGGGGGGAGAGCGACGCGACGGCGACGACGTTGGGCGCGAGTTCGGCTGCCTTGATGACGACCGCACCGCCAAAACTGTGGCCGACGAGGACAAGGTCGACAGCGCCGATGCCTTTGAGGAACGAACAGCCAGCGAGGACATCGAGGACGCATTCCTGGAACTCGTTGGGATGGCGGTATTCCAGGCGGAGGACGGTGACGCCTTCCGGCTCGAGGGCTGCGGCAAGCCGCCCGTAGAGGCCATCGGCGGGACCATCGATGCCACCCATCGCCCCTCCGACGCAGATGATCGCGCCGGTGCCGCCTTCAACGGGGTGGAGGAGCCCTTCGATCTCGCCGCGCGTTGTCGCAAGCAGCACACGCAGCTTGCCTTCGTCTTCGGTGGGGGCGGCTGCCACGCGCAGCAGGCGCAGCTCCAGGTCGGCGTCCTCTCCCGGTCCTTCGTCCCACATGTTGGCCGGCATAGTGGCACTATACCGCCAGTGAAAGAGGTTGCCGAACGGCGGCGGGTGGTCGATGGCGCGGTCCCCGTTACGCTCCGGGCTGTTACCATCGGAGGAAGCCCGCGGGTGAGATCCCGCGACACGAGGGGTAAGCGCGCACCGATGTGTGGCATCGCCGGGATCCTCCGCACGGAAGCTGAACCTGTCCCACGCGGGCTGATCGACGCCATGGTCGCGACGCTGCGCCACCGGGGGCCGGACGGCGAAGGTTCGTACTTCGCGCCAGGCATCGCATTCGGCCACACGCGGCTGGCGATCATCGACCTCACGGCGGCTTCGGACCAACCGATCGTCGATGAGGCGGCCGGCCTTGTGATGGTGTTCAACGGGGAGATCTACAACTACCTGGAACTGCGGGCCGAGCTCAAGGGGCTGGGGTTCGAGTTCCGCAGCGATGGCGATGGCGAAGTTCTACTGCGGGCATACGAGGCGTGGGGCGTGGACTGCCTTTCGAAGTTGAACGGCATGTTCGCATTCGCCATCTGGGATAACCGCGAGCGGCAACTGTTGCTCGCGCGAGACCGGTTTGGCGAGAAGCCGCTGTACATCGCGCGTTCGCGGCGGGGAGTGGTTTTCGCCAGCGAAATGAAGGCGATCCTGGCCATCCGGCCGGAACTGCGGGTGCCCAACCGGAAGACGATTTTCCGCTACCTCTCGCGGGGGGACCTGGACCTCGACCACGAGAGCTTCTTCGAAGGCATCGACAGCGTGCCGGCGGCGCACTACCTGCTGATAGACGCCAACGGGCAGGGGAACGCGAAACGTTATTGGCACCCCACGAGCGTCTCCGTGCCCGGCAGCAGGCCCGCGGCGATCGAGCGCTTCCGGGAGCTGTTGTTCGACTCTGTGCGCCTGCGGTTGCGGAGCGATGTCCCTGTGGGCAGCAGCCTCAGCGGCGGGCTCGACTCATCCAGCATCGTCGCGACGATAAACGCGCAGAAATCGACGCAGGCGGTCCATCAGAAGACGTTCAGCGCGCGGTTCCGTTCGCGCCAGCACGACGAGGGCCAGTTCATCAAACTCGTGACTTACCAGGCGGACGCGGAAGAGCACGAGGTGTGGGTTGAACCGGAACTGTTCCTCGCGGAGTTTGACGAGTTGCAGTGGCACCAGGAGGAGCCGATCGCCTCGACGAGCCCGTTCGCGCAGTGGCTCGTGATGAAGCTGGCGCGCGAAAACGGCACGACCGTGTTGCTCGACGGGCAGGGCGCGGACGAACTGCTGGCGGGATACGACCAGGCGCAGGGCATGATCTGGGCGCACTGGCTGAGGCGCGGGCGGCTCGACAAGGTGGTCCACGAGGTCGCCGCCTTCGCGAGGC
The DNA here is from genome assembly GCA_013822275.1 of Anaerolinea sp. Classification (GTDB taxonomy): domain Bacteria; phylum Chloroflexota; class Dehalococcoidia; order Tepidiformales; family Tepidiformaceae; genus PNKC01. The sequence goes on from PNKC01000014.1 coordinate 8,526, forward strand.
GCTACCACGGCTTCGGCGAGCCAGCCCTGTTCGCCGCCTACTACTCGCTCCCCGGGGGGCTGCGGGATGAGCTGGCGGAGCGCTACTACCATTCCTCAAAGGTGGTTTCGCAGGGGCTGCACGCAGAGTTCGCGCCGTCGCACGTCGATTCGCCGGAACCGTTCCCGGACCGGCTGCGGAATGAACTTGTGCGCTGGCAAACGGTGACCCAGTTGCCGGAGTTCCTGCGCTACGCGGACCGCAACAGCATGGCCTTCGGCCGTGAAGTGCGGCTGCCGTTCCTGGACCACCGCATCGCGGAGTTCTGTTTTGGCCTGCCGGTGGACCTGCTGCTGAAGAACGCGGTAACCAAGGTGGTGCTGCGAGAGGCAATGCGGGGCATCGTGCCGGAGGCAGTGCTGGACCGGAAGGACAAGCTCGCCTACTCGCCGCCCCAGAGGCAGTGGAATCAGACAACGCTGCGGCCGTGGCTGGAAACGCTGTTGACCGCGGCGGAATCGCGGGACGAGATCTTCAACCCGAGGGCCGTGGTCGCGATCCGGGAGCGGCTGGGCCGGGACGGGGGAGACGCCTTGATGTGGCGGGTAGCGAGCACCGAGGCGTGGTTCCAGGCGATGATCGACCGGCCGCGGCGGGACGCGGCGCGCCAGGCGGAAATAAGCCCCGTTCAGTGGTAATCTCCGTTGCGGAACAACCCCGGCAGCAGCGCGCGGCACAGAGCGCACGGGCCAGCGGCTGAACCTGATCATCTCCATGTGGAAGAAGGAAACAAGACATGTCTCTCTCGTTTGAAGGCCAGGTTGCCCTGGTCACCGGCGCCGGCGCCGGCCTCGGCCGGGCGTATGCGCTCGACCTGGCGAAGCGCGGCGCGAAAGTCGTAGTCAACGACCTGGGCGGCGACCCGCACGGCCAGGGCGAGAACCGCGCGGCAGCCCAGAAGGTTGTAGACGAAATCAAGGCCGCCGGTGGCGAAGCGACGCCGAACTACGACTCCGTGGCGAGTTACGACGGCGGCTTCAACATCGTGAAGACGGCGATCGACGCCTACGGCCGGCTGGACGTGGTTATCTGCAATGCGGGCATCCTGCGCGACATCGCGTTCCACAACATGAGCGAAGAGGACTGGGACAAGGTGTTCGCGGTCCACATCAAGGGTTCGTTCACGGTGTTGCGGGCGGCGTGGCCGGTGTTCCGGCAGCAGTCCTACGGGCGCGTCATCCTGACCACGTCGTCTTCGGGCATCTACGGGCAGTTCGGCCAGGCCAACTACGGCGCCGCGAAGACGGCGATGCTGGGCCTGATGAACGTGCTGAAGCAGGAGGGCGCCAAGTACAACGTCAACGTGAACACGATTGCGCCCGTTGCCGGGACGCGCCTCACGCAAACGGTGATGCCGGCGGAGATGGTGGAGAAGCTGGTACCGGAGATGGTGGTCCCCGCGGTGACCTACATGGTCTCGAAGGAGTGCCAGGACAGCGGCCTGATCATCGAAGCGGGCGCTGGCAACTTCAACCGCGCGGCCATCGTGAAGGGCCCTGGCATCCGCCCCGGCATGGACGAGCTGAAATCGGCTGAGTGGTGCCAGGAGAACTGGGCCGCGATCACCAGCCTGGAAGGCGCCGAGCCGATGTGGCGGACGGGCCAGACGATGAAGGAGTACCTGGCAAGCAAGACGTAGGCGGTAGGCGGTAGGCGGTAGGCGGTAGGCATGAGCCTGGCGCCACCGCCACTCCGGCGGCCAACCGGAACGGGGCGTGGCTGGCGGCCGATGGCCTTGCCGGCTATTCGTGGCGGTAGCGGGAGGCGAGGGGGAAGCGGCGGTCGCGGCCGAAGGCGCGGGGGGTAATCTTCACGCCCGGCGGAGACTGGCGGCGTTTGTATTCGTTGCGGTCGACCATGCCGATGACACGGCGGACCGTCGCCTCATCGAAGCCGCGGGCGACGATCTCGTCGACGCTGTCGTCGTTTTCGACGTAGGCCAGGAGGATAGGGTCGAGGATTTCGTAGGGCGGCAGGCTGTCCTGGTCCAACTGGCCCGGTGCGAGTTCGGCGCTAGGTGGTTTGGTGATAACGTGGCGAGGGATGAGTTCGGTGCCGGCGTGACGGTTGCGCCATTCGGCGAGGCGGTAGACAAGCGTCTTGGGCACATCCTTGATGACGGCGTAGCCGCCGGCCATGTCGCCGTAGAGGGTGGCGTAACCGGTGGCCATCTCGCTCTTGTTGCCGGTGGTGAGCGCTATCCAGCCGAACTTGTTGGAGAGACTCATGAGGACATTGCCGCGTTGGCGCGCCTGGAGGTTTTCCTCGGCTGTCCCGGGCTTGGTACCTTCAAAAGCACCGGCGAGCATTTCGAGCATGGCGGCGTGGGCTGGCTCGATTGGGATACTCAGGTAGCGGATGCCCAGGTTGTCGGCGAGGGCTTGCGCGTCGCGTTCGCTGTGGTCGCTTGAATAGCGGCTGGGCAGCGAGATGCCGACGACGTTCTCCGCGCCCACGGCATCGACCGCAATCGCGGCGACGACGCTGGAATCGATGCCGCCGGACAGGCTGATGATCGCCTGGGTGAATCCCGTTTTCCCGAGGTAATCGCGCGTGGCGAGGACGAGCGCCTGCCACACCTCCTCGTCGTCATCAAGCAGCGGGGCGACGGGCAGAAGGAGGGGGGGCGCGGGTGGGTGCGGAGTGAAGCCCAGGTCGACGTGCTCGACATCGAGGTCCGCACCCCGGTCACGCAATTCGACGCGGCGGCGGGGGTCATGGAGACGGCGCTGCGCGACTTCGTCCAGGTCCACATCGACGACAATCATCTCTTCCTGGAACTGCGCGCCACGGGCGATGAGCTGGCCTTCGGCATCGAAGACGAGGGAGTTGCCATCGAAGACGAGCTCGTCCTGGCCACCCACCATGTTCAGGTAGGCGATGGCAATAAGGTTGTCGGCTGCGCGGGTGGCGATCATCCGGGTGCGGGCGTGGACGCGCCCGCGGTGATAGGGCGAGGCGTTGATGTTCAGGCAGAGTTCGGCGCCGCCGAGCGCGATCACGTCGAGAGGGAACCCGGGGTACCAGATGTCCTCGCAGATGCTGATGCCGAAGGCGATGTTCCCGGCGTGGTAGACGGGGTTGCGGCGGCCGGCGGCGAAGTACCTCTCTTCATCGAAAACACCGTAGTTCGGCAGGCGGCGTTTGTGGTAGGTATCGACCCAGCGGCCATCGGCGAGGATGGCCGCGGCGTTGTAGGCCGTGCCAAGGTGCCAATCGACGAACCCGACGACGGCGACAACGCCCGCCGAGGCGGGGACGATCGTCGCGATAGCCGCGCGAGATTCGACACAGAACGGCCTGCGGAGGACGAGGTCTTCCGGTGGGTAGCCGGTGACCGCCAGTTCAGGGAAAACGACGAAGCCGCAGCCCGCTTCCCTGGCGCGCGCAATTTCCTGGCGGATGCAAGCAGCGTTGCCGGCGAGGTCGCCAACGGTGGAGTTCATCTGGGCGAGACCGAGCCGGGCGGTACGCATACCTGAGTATAGGCAAATCGGACGCTTCAGGTTCAGGCAGGGTATCTCCCTAGGGCAAGCCACCGATTCACGACGCCGACGGATGCGTGCGAGGATTGAAGGCGGCGGGGCCTTTGAGGTTGGGAGATGTCTCGAGGCCACAAGCAGCATGGACCCTGTCCGCTCTGCGGACGCGTCACACGGGCGCATTCGCGCCTGGTGGTGGCGGACGTTGAACCAGGAGCAAGTGCGAGCTGCTCCACGTACAACACGATCATCTGTCGCGACTGCGCTTTCGCAATGGTCGTGCGATCGGAGGCGGCCGCGACGCGGGCAGCGATGTAGGAGGCCGAACGGGAGGGCCGGCCAAACGCGGGCGGCCCTTTCTGGCGTAGAATCGTCGCAAACCGGCGTGGAGCGACCCTTTTGAACAACGTGCTTGCGATGATCTTGGCCGGCGGCCAGGGAGATCGGCTGTCCGTGCTTTCAGAACAGCGGGCGAAACCAGCCGTGGTGTTTGGTGGCCAGTACCGGATTATCGACTTCGCGTTGAGCAATTGCTCCAACAGCAGCATTTCCAAGGTTGCGGTACTGACGCAGTACCGGCCGCGTTCGCTGGTTAACCACATCGGGGCGGGGCGGCCGTGGGGGTTCGATACGCTCGAAGGCAGCGTGCAGATGTTGCAGCCGTACCTCGGCCGGGCCGACATGGACTGGTACCAGGGTACGGCCGATGCCGTTTATCAAAACCTCTACGTCATCGAGGAGTCGCGGGCGCGCGAGGTGCTCATCCTCGCGGGGGACCACATCTACCTGACGTCGTATCGCAACATGGTCGCCTATCACCGCAGCCAGTCTGCGGATGTGACCGTGGCCGTGTATTCGGTTCCCCGCCAGGAAGCGCACCGGTATGGGGTGCTGGACCTGGACCAGAATGGCCGGGTGATCGACTTCCAGGAGAAGCCCGCCCACCCGAGGTCGCCGTGGGTGTCCATGGGCGTCTACGTGTTCAACAAGGATGTCCTCGTCGAGCAGTTGCAGGCAGACGCCGACCTGGGCGAGGAGAGCCAGCACGATTTCGGCCGGAACATTATCCCGCGGATGTTCGAAAGCCACCGGGTGTTTGGCTACCAGTTCCAGTCGTACTGGCGGGACGTGGGGACGGTTGAGTCCTACCACGCGGCGCACATGGACCTGCTTTCGGCGCACCCACCAATGGCTCTCGAACACCCGGAACTGCGCTTGCGGACAGCGGGAGGGATCATGCCACCGGCGCGCTTTGGCCCGCACGCGATAGTACACAACTCGTTGATTTCCCCGGCGGCGCAGATCGAGGGGAGCATCTTCCGGTCAGTAATTTCCCCGGGCGTCGTGATCGAAGAAGGGGCCCAGGTGCGCGATTCCGTCATCCAGCATCGCTGCATCATCGGCTCCGGGGCGACAGTTGACCGCTCGATCCTGGATAAAGAAGTGGTGATTGGACGTGACAGCACCGTCGGTGAGGGCGACATGAGCGTGGCCAATTACGAGCGGCCGGACATCGTGAATACGGGCATCAACGTGATCGGCAAACGGGTGACGATCCCCTCGGGGATGCGGGTTGGCCGGAACGTGGTCGTCGGGCCGGGCGTCCACGATGAGCTGCTGGAACGGGCGACGCTTGAAAGCGGGGCCACGGTGCATCCGACGCAGATGCCTTTGCACCTGTTCGTGTAGCCGTGCGCCTGTACAGCGAAGCAGAAGCGCGGGAGTTGTTGCCAGAGGTGATCCCCGTGGTGGAGCGGCTGAGCGAAGCATTCATCGAACTGCGGGCGCTGAAGGCGGCGATCTCGAGCGAGGCACGGGGAGCGGCGGGAGATGGCAACCTGCTCGCGGACCCGTGGGCGGAAACGGACGGGGAGGACCGCGGGGAACGATTGGCACGGCAGGTACGGGACGCAGCGGCACGACTGGACGACTGGGGAATCGAGCTCAAGGACCCGGAGCGGGGGCTGATCGACTTCTACCACCAGCGCGGGACGGAGGTGGTGTTCCTCTGCTATCTACTGGGGGAGCGGGACATCGAGTACTGGCACACGTTGACAGGCGGTTTCGCCGGGCGGCAGCGGCTGTAGCGGCATCCGGTGGCGCGTGTACAATCCCGCGCACTACCCACCAGCCGGTCGGTCCGCGCTTGAGCGCCTGGCACGCGTGGGTGCGCTGAAGGACGACACTGATTGCAACTGCGCCTGACGGTCGCTGCCCGAGGCACGATCTTCACGTTTGCCGTTTGGGCATTGGCGATTCTCGTCGCAAGTTGGTGGTCAGATGAGCGCGCCGGGCGGAGCTACGGAGGGGACTTCGTCACGTTCTACGCGGCCGGAGCGATGGCCAAAGTTGACGCAGATGGAGTCTACGACCGGACGGCCCTGAGCAAAGTCGAGTCTCGCGTTAGTCCGGGTGCGCCGAGCGCGCCGTTTCACTACCCGCCCCCGCTGCTTGCGGCCCTTCGGGTCCTTGCCAAGCTGCCGTATTTTGCGGCGCTGGTCGTCTGGACGGCGGCGAGCGCTGTGGCGTTCCTGGCCGTTACGCGCCTCGCCGGAGCCGATACCGCGACCTCCCTTGCTCTGGCCCTGCCGGCTCTCGCTGTGAACGCCATCGCTGGTCAAGCGGCCGGGCTTGTCGCCTTCCTTGCGCTTGGAAGCGCATCGCTGCTGACCAAGCATCCGTTGGCGGCGGGTGTCCTCGCAGGCGGGCTGGCGTTTAAGCCGCACTTCGTCCTTGTTGTCGGGCCACTGTTGGTGCTGCGCGACAGGCAACGCGGCCTGATGGGAGCGGCCGGAGCCCTTGGAATGCAGTCACTAGCTGCCACACTCATCCTGGGCGGCTCGGTCTGGTGGGCGTTTGCCACTGATCTCGATGATGCAGGGAGATTCCTGACTGAATCTGCGGTTTGGGAACGGATGCCATCCGTGGCCGCCGCGCTCCTGCTTGCTGGCTGCCCCACCTGGGTGGCCCTGACGGGGCAGGGGTTGGCTTCGTTGTTCGCCGTGATATCGGCGCTCCGGGTTTGGAACCACACGACATCCTCGCCACGCCGGATCTCTGCTACGGCTGCCGCCACTTTGCTTGCAGCGCCGTACGCTTACATTTACGACTTCGTATTGCTTGGGGTGCCGCTTGGTCTGCTGTGGCGGGAAGAGCGAAGCCTCCCGATCCGCACTCTACTCATTCTGTGCTCGTTGGCGGGAGTGGTCTCACCTCTGGTTGCCTACTGGACTGATGTTATCCAGATCGGGTGGGCATTCCCGCTGCTGGTGCTGTGGCTATCGTCCCGCGGGAGCGGCACGCGAGGCGAAGCAACTTCGGCACCGTCGTGAATCGCGAGGGGAACGACTGTAGCTGGAGCATCGGGCGCGTGTACAATCCCGCGCACTACCCACCGGGAGCACGCCGATGACCCTGCCCGTTTCCAGCCGCGACATTTACGTCGAAGCGAACGGAATCCGCCACCACCTGATTGCCCGTGGCCCAATCGGGACTCCCGTGGTGATGATGATCCACGGCCTGGCGGGCCAGGCGCACGTGTTCGACGGGATCGCCAGCTACCTCTCGAGCCGCTTCCATGTCTATTGTCTCGACGTGCGGGGACGGGGAGAAAGCGCCTGGGGCCCGCCGGACCAATACGGCATTGACACCTACGTCGAGGACCTTGAGGCGGTGCGGGAGGCGCTGGGCCTCCAGTTGTTCACGCTGGTCGGCACGTCGATGGGCGGGATCATCTCCATGAACTACATCCCTCGCTTCCCCGAGCGCGTGGCGAGGGTGGTGATCAACGACATTGGCCCGGAGATTGACCCGGTGGGCCTGGCGCGCATCCTCCAGTACGTGGGCAAGGCGCCCGAGATGTTCGGGGACATGAAAGCGGTGGTGAAGTACTACCGGGAGAACTACGGCCCGATGGTGGAACATCTCCCCGAGGACCAGATCGCGGACTTCGCCCGTTGGAACGTGAGGAAGAGCGACAGCGGCGTGTACGTATGGAAAATGGACCCCGCCGTGCGGGCCGGCGGCGCCCCGGCGCCTGCCATGGACCAGTGGGAGGCGGTGAGCAAAATCGGTTGCCCCGCACTGATCCTGCGGGGGGCGAAGAGCGACGTTTTGAGCGCGGCAATCGCCCGCCGGATGGTGGAGACGATGCCGGACGCCCGGCTGGTTGAGATCCCCGGGGTTGGTCACGCCCCGATATTGACGGAGGCGGAGTCGGTGAAGGCGCTGGATGCCTTTCTGGGGTGACGCTGGCTGTCGGCTGTCGGCTGTCGGCTGTTGGCTGTTGGCTGTTGGCTGTTGGCTGTTGGCTGTTGGCTGTTGGCCAGGAGCGTGTCCGTACCGTGCGCGACAGCAAGCGGTGGGCATCCACGCCTCCTGCGGACCGGGATAGCGCCCTCGTCGTCGCGGCGCGCTGGAAGTTGAGGTAGTCTTCCAGCCAACGCTGTGGAGGATAACCCGTGCCCAACTCATTGACGTGTGTGAAGACCGGACAACACCAGGTGGCGATGACACAGGTCCCTTACCCGGATGAACCGGGGCCGGGGCAGGCGCTGATCCGGATGACGCTGAGCACGATTTGCGGGAGCGACATCCACATCCTGGATGAGATGCCGGTGCCCGCGGGGGTGCCGATGGGCCATGAGGCGGTTGGCGTCGTGGAGGCGCTGGGAGCGGGAGTAACACGGTTCAAGAAGGGCGACCGGGTGGCGAGCAGTTGCCTGTTCAGTTGTGGCGCCTGCCGCCGTTGCATGGACGGCGAACCAGCCATCTGCGAGACGTTCAACGCGCCCGCCAACCTGCTCTTTGGCGGCCAGGGTGAGTACTTCCTGGTGAGCGGCGCCCAAACAACGCTGGCGAAGATCCCCGACGCCCTTGACGATGACCAGGTCCTGTTCGTGACCGACATCATGTCGACCGGGTTCGGGGCGATCGAACGGGGTGGAATCCGGCCAGGGGATACCGTTGCGGTCTTCGCCCAAGGGCCCGTTGGGCTTTGCGCGACCGCCGGGGCGCGGACGCTGGGAGCCGGGCTGATCATCGCCGTGGAATCGATCCCGGAACGGGTAGCGATGGCGAAGCGCTTCGGTGCGGACATCGTCTTCGACCCATCCGAGGCGGTGTCACGGATCATGGCGCTGACGAACAACAAGGGCGTGGACATCGCGGTTGAGGCGCTCGGGCACCAGGCCACGTTCGAAAACGCCTGTGCGGTGACGCGTCTGGGCGGGACCGTGAGCAGCGTTGGCGTCTACAGCGCCTTCCCAACACTTTCGTTGCCGACAAGCGGGACGTTCATCCACCGCAAGCTGGTGACGACCTTCTGCCCCGTGGGCACGGACAGGCTCACACGGTTGATGGCACTCATCGAAACCGGAAAGGTTGACCTGCGCCCGCTGCTCAGCCATTCCATGCCCCTGGCGAAGACGCCAGAGGCGTACGAGCTGTTCCGAGAGCGGCGTGGCGGCGTCCTGAAGATCGCGCTGCGGCCCTGACCGCGCGCCTGGGAGGAAGAAGCATGGCTGAATCAACGCTGGCAGTTGAGCACCTGTTCACCATCACGGCCAAGACGGCGAAGGGACTGCCGGTGACCGGCGGCCCGCAAGGCTCGCGCGTGGTCGTGCCGGTCACTGGCGGTTCGTTCAAGGGCGCCAGGCTCGAAGGCACGGTGGCCGAAGCGCCGGGAGGCGACTGGGTGACGGTCCGCGCGGACGGCAGCATCCGGCTGGACGTGCGAATCCTGTTGCAGACAAACGACGGCGCGAACATCCTGGTCACCTACTCGGGTATCGGAAACCGCGTTGACGGCGAACTGCAGTTGCGCACAGCGCCGCAATTTGAGACAGGAGACGAGCGGTACGCGTGGCTGAACAACGTCCAGGCCGTTGGTATCGGCACTTCGGGTGGGGGAGAGGTGCAGTACGAGGTGTACCGGCTGCTTTAGGAAGACCGCGGCGCTCGGCGGCATTCTTCCCTCACCCCCCGACCCCCTCTCCTTCCCCGGAAGGACGGAGGGGAGGTTGATTCGCCTTGTGGAAGCGCCAGAGCACCTTGCCGACCAGCAGCGACCGCTCTACGGGCCCGAAGGTGCGGGTGTCCGTGCTTTCAGCCCGGTTGTCGCCGCGCACGTCGAGTTCGCCGTGGAGGGTGACTGCTGAGACACGCTTCATGATTTGGCGCTTCGGCGCGCGGGGGTCGCGGAGGATCACCACTTCGCCAGGGCGGGGAAGGCGGCCACGGAAGGCGCGGAGGTCGACGATGAGCCAGTCGCCGGGGTTGTAGGTTGGGGACATGCTGGCGCCTGAGACTTCGAAGCGGCTGAAGCGGCGGCGCACGGTCACGGCGAGGGCGACGCAGAATGAGGCAAAAAGGGTGGCCAACAGAAACCGGCCACCCTTTCCATCGTCCACGGAGACTATGCGGCTAGCTGACGCGGACGAAGGGGACGTCCTTGCCCTTGCTGGCCCAGAACATGTTGTGGATGGCCTCGATGGCTGCGAGCAGGGCCTCGCCGTTGGCCGGGTCCTGCTCGGTCTTGTTCTTGGAGCAAAGCTTGGCGGCCTTCCAGAACATGTCGTGGAGGTTCGGGAACTTCTCCAGGTGCTCCGGCTTGAAGTAATCGTGCCAGAGGATGTCGAGTTCGCGCTTGGCCACTTCGGCCTGCTGTTCCTTGATGGCGATGAAGCGGGTGCGGGTGTTGACGCTGGCGGCGTCCTGGCCGTCGCCGAGGGCGGCGATCTTTTTCTCCATGGAGAGGACGGCTTCGGCGGCGATGCGTGCGGAGGCGGGGTCATAGACGCCGCAGGGGCCGTCGCAGTGGGCGTAGGCGATTTTGGAGGGGCGGAGCAACCGGGTGAGTAGACTCATGGTGAGAAGTTTCTCCTTTGTGGTGGAACTGGTGAGGGTGAGAGCTGAGAGTATAGGCGGCGGAGAAGGCAGCGGCCACCGAAAGCCGCCCGGCGGAGGCGAATCAGAAGGGGAAATGACGAAAGCGGCGGCGTGGCCTAAAGTTCCACCGACGCATGGATACGTGGAAAACGCGGGTTGACCCCGCCAGCGACGACTTCAAAGAGAACCGGGCCGACATGCTCGCCATGGTGGCCGAGATAGAGACGCAGCTTGCGATCGCGCGGGCTGGTGGCGGCGAGCGCTCGGTGCAGCGGCACAAGGAGCGCGGAAAGCTGCTGGTGCGCGAACGAATCGAGCTGCTCCTGGACCAGGACACGCCCTTCCTCGAGCTCAGCCCGTTGGCTGGTTGGGGCACGGACTTCGCGGTTGGAGGCGGGTTTGTCACGGGGATCGGCGTGGTCGAAGGCGTGGAATGTGTTATCGCGGCGAATGACCCGACCGTGATGGGTGGCGCGATAACGGCGATTTCCGGGAAGAAGATCGACCGGGCACTGCAGATCTCGCGCATCAACCGCCTGCCTTACATCCAGTTCGTCGAGTCGGCGGGCGGTGACCTGCGGCGCGGCACGGAAGACCCGGAAGCGGAGATGCGGCGCAACCTCACGCACTTCTCGGAGTCTGGCGGACTGTTCCATGACATCACCTCACTCTCGGCGGCACGCATCCCGTCGGTCTCGATCGTCTTCGGGAGTTCCACGGCAGGTGGCGCGTATCAGCCGGGAATGAGCGACTACAACATCTTCATCAAGGGCCGCTCGAAAGTGTTCCTGGGCGGGCCGCCGCTGGTAAAGATGGCGACGGGCGAGGACTCGGACGACGAAGAGCTGGGCGGCGCGCTGATGCACGCCAGCACGTCTGGACTCGCCGATTACCTGGCGGAGGATGAGCAAGAAGGCATCCGGATGGCGCGCAGCGTGATCCGCCACCTCAACTGGCGGAAGGAAGGGCCGGGGCCCTCACTCCCGGCCGATGAGCCGATTTACGACCCCGAAGAGATGCTTGGACTGTTGCCGGTGGACCTGAAGCGGCCGATGGACATCCGCGAAGTGATCGGGCGGATCACGGACGGTTCACGGTTCGAAGAGTTCAAGCCGCTGTATGGGCCGACGTTGGTGACGGGCTGGGCGTCCATCCATGGGTTCCCGGTGGGGATCATCGGAAACAACGGGGTGCTTTTTTCCGACGCTTCGGAGAAGGCGGCACAGTTCATCCAGCTCTGTAACCAGGTGGACGTGCCGATTGTGTTCCTCCAGAACATCACTGGCTACATGGTCGGCAAGGTGTACGAACACGGCGGCATCGTGAAGAACGGATCGAAGATGATTAATGCCGTGTCGAACTCACAGGTGCCCCACGTCACGGTGATCATTGGCGCGAGCTACGGCGCCGGGAACTACGGCATGAGCGGCAAAGCCTACGACACCCGCTTCAGCTTCACCTGGCCAACCGCCAAGATTTCGATCATGGGCCCGAAGCAACTTGCCGGAGTGATGTCGATAGTACGCAGAGGGCAGGCGCGTGCGGCCGGCCGGGAGTTCGATGAGGAAGAGGATGCCAAGATGAACGCCGCGGTTGAAGACCGGGCAGAGCGCGAATCGCTCGCATTGTACGCGACCGGGCGGGTGGGCGACGACGGGCTGATCGACCCGCGCGACACGCGCACTGTCCTGGGGATCACACTCTCCGCCTGCCATTCCAACGCCGTCCGCGGGACCGACCGCTTCGGCGTGTTCCGGATGTGACCCAAATGCCGCGGATCTCACGCTTGCTTGTCGCGAACCGGGGCGAGATCGCCCGCCGCATCTTCCGGACCTGCCGCGAGATGGGGATCGGCACGGTCGCGGTCTACGCCGAGCCAGACAGGCACTCCCCGTTTGTGCGGGAGGCGGACATCGCCATCGCGCTGGATGGGACAACCAGCGCGGAGACCTACCTCAATATCTTCAAGGTGGTTTCCGCGGCCAGGCGGGCAGGCGCGGACGCAATCCACCCCGGCTATGGGTTCCTTTCCGAAAACGCTGAATTCGCACGGGCGGTCATCGACGCCGGGCTAACATGGGTGGGCCCTCATATCGAAGCGATTGCGGCAATGGGCGACAAACTGACGGCCAAGAGGCGCCTGGCCCTGGCGGGCGTCCCCATGCTGCCGAGCGTCGACTGCACGGGACTGAGCGCCAGCGAACTGGCGGCGAAAGCGATCGAGATCGGCTACCCCGTGCTGGTGAAGGCTTCCGGCGGCGGCGGCGGGCGCGGGATGCGCGTGGTGAAGGATGAGGCCGGGCTGACGAGCGCCGTCACGGGCGCGAAACGCGAGGCGAAAAGTGCTTTCGGCAACGATACCGTGTTCCTGGAGAGATACCTGGAGCTATCGCGGCACGTCGAGGTGCAGGTTTTCGGCGACAAACACGGGAACGTCGCCCACTGCTTCGAACGTGAATGCAGCATCCAGCGGCGGCACCAGAAGATCATCGAAGAGGCGCCCTCGCCGGCGGTGGATCCCGACCTGCGCCGGCGGATGGGCGAAGCGGCCGTGGCAGCCGCCTTCGCCATTGGGTATGACAACGCGGGCACGGTCGAATTCCTCCTTGACGAGCCGGGCACGTTCTATTTCCTGGAGATGAACACGCGCCTGCAGGTGGAGCACCCGGTCACGGAGGCGATCACGGGCCTGGACCTGGTCCGCGAGCAGATTCGGGTGGCGGAAGGGCACGAACTCTCCTTCACGCAGGAAGAGCTGCGGATCAACGGCCACGCGATTGAGGCGCGCCTGTACGCCGAGGATCCCGAGAAGAACTTCTTCCCGGTCTCAGGCCGCGTTGAGCGCTTCGAACCGGACCCGAGGACGACGATCCGGGTCGATTCCGGCGTCGAGAGTGGCTCCGAAGTCTCGATCTACTTCGACCCGATGCTGGCGAAGCTCATCGCCCACGGCCCGACGCGGGAGGAGGCCGCACTGCGGCTCGCTGGGGCAATGGAGCGGTTGCGCGTGCCGGGGGTAACGACGAACCGCGACTTCCTCGCCAACACCCTGCACCATCCCGGGTTCCTGGCCGGGGACACGACCACGGCGTTCATCGAGACGCACGCGCCGGCACGGCGACGGGTCGTGCCACCCCAGGAACTGGCGTTTGCACTGCTTGCCGCCGCATTGCACGGAGCAGAGAAGCGGAAAGCCGTGCAAAAGGTACTCACGACCCTGCCTTCAGGCTGGCGAAACAACCGGTCCGCGCCGGAGACGGTGAGCTACGAGTTCCAGGGTGAGACCATCGCGGTGGGTTACGCTGCCGAGCGAGATGGACGGCTTCGCTGCTCGGTCGGCGAAACGGCCCACCTCGTGCGGAAGGTGGAATTGGCCGGCGAACACGTAACGCTCGAAGTGGACGAAGTAGCACGGACAGGCGTGGTGACGCGCGAAGGGGACCGCGTCTGGGTGCAGACATCCGCAGGCGAGGTGAGCCTTCGAGAACTGCCACGGTTTCCCGAAGCCACTCTCCAGACGCTCGCCGGAGGCTACACCGCGCCGATGCCGGGGAAGGTTATCTCGGTCCATGTCGCCACGGGGAAGGCCGTGAAGGCGGGCGACCTCCTGCTGATCCTCGAGGCGATGAAGATGGAGCACCGCATCACGGCCGCCGCGGACGGCCGCGTCGCGGAACTCAGGGTGGCGGAGGGCGCTCAGGTGGAAGCGGGACAGGTGCTGCTCGTGATGGAAGGAGGCTGAAAATGGCCGATGTTTTGAATGAAGTCATCGACGACCTTGAGGCTGAACAGGCGGCCCTTGCATCGGTGCTGGACCGGATGCCGGATGAGGCGTGGGAGCGGAAGTCCCATGCGCCGGGGTGGATGGCGCGCGATCAGGTTGCGCATCTCGCCACTTTTGATGAGACAGCGGCGCTGGCCATCGCAGACGCGGACGCCTTCCGGGCAAGCATCGCGGCCACCACGGACCCTAACGTGAGCTTCGAGCAACGCTACCTGGACAAGGGCCGCGCGCTGAGCCACGCCGAGCTCCGGGCGTGGTGGGGGAAGGCGAGTTCGGACCTGATTGCGGCAGCCCGGACGATGGACGGCAAGGCGCGGTTGCCGTGGTACGGGCCGGACATGAGCGGTGTCTCGTTCATCACGGCGCGGTTGATGGAGACGTGGTCGCACGGGCTGGACGTTGTCGACGTCGCAGGGGTGGACCGGCCCGATACGGACCGGTTGCGGCACGTGGCGTTCCTGGGCGTACGGACGCGGCCCTTCAGCTACATCAACCGGGGGATGGAGCCAAACACCGAACCCGTGCGCGTGGAGCTGACCGCGCCTTCAGGGGCCGTCTGGATGCTGGGCGAGGAGAGCACGACGAACATCATCCGGGGGACAGCGACGGACTTTTGCCGGGTGGTGACGCAGCGGCGCCACATCTCGGACACGCGGCTCGAAGCCATCGGCCCGGCGGCGGAAGAGTGGATGAGCGTCGCCCAGGCGTTCGCGGGGCCTCCCGGTCCAGGACGAAAGCCGGGCGAGTTTGCGGGCGAGCTGTTTCACCCATGAGCGACGAGATCGTCCACCTCGATATCAAGCACGGCGTAGCGACAATCACGCTGGGCTCGCCGGCCAACCGCAACGCGCTTTCCCGGCAACTCACGACCGAGCTCGAGGCGCACGTGAAGGCGGCGATCGCGGACCCCGCCGCGCGGGTCATCGTGCTGACCGGCAGCGGGACGGTGTTCTGCTCCGGCGCGGACCTGAAGGAGCAACGAGTCGCAAACGAGACGCAGGCGGCCGGACAGGTTGGACCGGGCGGATTGGTGCAGATCCTCAAGGACCTCTGGCGGTCGCCGAAGCCCGTCATCGGGCGGATCAACGGCGCGGCGCGGGCGGGCGGGCTGGGGCTGGTGGCCGCATGTGACCTCGCCATCGCCGTGGAAACGGCGAGCTTCGCGGTGAGCGAAGTGAGAATCGGCGTAATCCCGGCGATCATCTCGGTATTGCTGGTCCCCAAGCTGGGCGAATCGAACGCGATGGAGCTGTTCATCACGGGTGAGCCGTTCGACGCGAAGCGGGCCGTCGAGGTTGGGCTCCTGACCGCAACCGCATCTGCAGACAGGCTGGACGATGCCGTAGGGCGGTACATCTCGATGATCCTGAAAGGCGCGCCGGGAGCAGTCGCAGCAGCGAAGCAGCTAGTGCGGGATATCCCCGGCATGGAGATGGATGCCGCGTTCGCGGCCATGGCCGCGCGGTCGGCGGTGTTCTTCGGCTCGGAAGAAGCGCTCGAGGGGATGAAGGCGTTCGCGGAAAAGCGGCCGCCGAAGTGGCAGGAGGGGTTGGCATGAGCGTCAAACCAGTGTTGCGAATCGCAAACTGTTCGGGGTTCTATGGCGACCGTCTCTCCGCCGCGCGCGAGATGGTCGAAGGCGGGCCCATCGACTTCCTCACGGGCGACTATCTCGCCGAACTGACGCTCCTCATCCTCTGGAAGAACCAGCGGCGCGACCCGGCGACCGGCTACGCGATGACCTACCTCCGGCAGATGGAGGAAGTGCTGGGGATGTGCCTGGACAAGGGCATCAAGGTGGTCACGAACGCGGGCGGCCTAAACCCGGCGGGGTTGGCCGCGAAGATGCGCGAGATGGCGGACCGCCTCGGTCTGCCGGCGAAGATCGCCCACATTGAGGGCGACGACATCCTCGCGAAGATCCCGGACCTGCAGGCACGCGGGGAGAAGCTCGCAAACCTCGACACCGGGCGGACCTTGAGTGACGCGGGCGTTGAGCCGGTTGCGGCCAACGCTTACCTGGGCGGCTGGGGGATTGTCGAAGCGCTGAACACCGGCGCGGACGTGGTCATCTGCCCGCGTGTGACCGACGCGTCCGTGGTGGTTGGGCCGGCGACCTGGCACTTCGGCTGGAAACACGATGACTGGGACCGGCTGGCGGGAGCGGTGGTAGCGGGCCACGTCATCGAATGCGGCGCCCAGTGCACCGGCGGCAACTACGCCTTCTTCCAGGAGGTGCCCGACCTGCGGCACCCCGGCTTCCCAATCGCGGAGATGCACGCGGACGGATCGAGCGTTATCACGAAGCACGATGGGACGGGCGGGCTGGTCTCCGTTGGCACCGTATCGGCGCAGATCCTGTACGAAATCGGCAGCGAACGGTACCTGAACCCGGACGTGGTGGCCCGCTTCGACACAATCCACCTCGAACAGGAAGGCCCGGACCGTGTGCGCGTCAGCGGCGTACGGGGTGAACCCGCACCGGAAACGACAAAAGTCTGCATCAACTACCTTGGCGGGTTCCGCAACTCGATGGCCTTCGCGCTCACGGGACTCGACATTGAGGCGAAAGCGAAGCTGGCGGCGGACACCCTGTTCGCGCACGTCGGCGGGCGTGAGTCGTTCGAAAGCGTGACCGAGCAGCTCATCCGCTCCGACCACGCTGACCCCGAATCGAACGAACTGGCAACGGCGACCCTGCGGATCACGGTGAAGGACAAGGACTCCAAGAAGGTTGGGCGGGCGTTCTCCGCGGCGGTGACCGAGATGGCGCTGGCGAACTATCCGGGATTTCATGGGGCTGGCCGCCCCGGCGGAGACGAGGACTACGCCGTTTACTGGCCGGCGCTGGTGCCGATGGACGCCGTGGAGGAAGTGGTGGTTGCGCCGGATGGGAAGCGAATCCCCGTGCCGCACGACCTGGAGCATCCGGACGCGCCCGCGATCGTGCTGGAACCGCGGCAGTTCCCCGCCCCGCCCGGCGGGCGAACCCAACGGCTTCCGCTGGGGACTGTGATTGGCGCTCGCTCAGGCGACAAAGGCGGAAATGCGAACGTCGGCCTTTGGGCACGCAGCGACGCAGGGTACGCGTGGCTGCGGGAGTACCTCACCACGGAACGGTTCAAAAGCCTGGTGCGCGAGGCGCGGGATCTGGAGGTGCGGCGTTACGAGCTGCCGAACCTGCGCGCGCTGAACTTCGTTGTCGTGGGGCTGCTTGGCGAAGGCGTCGCCTCTTCAACACGGATGGACCCGCAGGCGAAGAGCCTCGGTGAATACGTCCGGGCGAAGGTTGTTGAGCTGCCGGAGGCGCTCCTCGCGGACGCTCCGCTGCGCCCCTGAGGGCCCGGAACGCGCTTCGCATTCATCGGCTACGATGGTTTGGAACCACTCAACCACAGAGGTACCGATGTCCGAAACTGCGACCCTGAAGGTGGGCGACGAAGCCCCCGACTTCGAGCTCCCTTCCAGCCCGACGGGCGACAAGTTCAAGCTCAGCGATTACCGCGGCAAGAACGCCGTGGTGATTAACTTCGTGCCGGCCGCGTTCTCAATCCCCTGCAGCAACCAGCTCCCTCTCATCGAGCAGAAGCTGCAGGAGTTCGAGACGCAGGGCGCGGTCCCGATTGTCATCTCCAGCGATGGACCATGGGCGCAAGCAGCGTGGAAGAAGGAGCTTGGCGTCCACTTCCCGATCCTCAGCGACTTCTACCCGCTCGGCGAAACGGCGAAGAAGTACGGCGTGGCGATTGAGCCGCGGATGATCGCGAACCGCGTCGTCATCGTCGTCGGCAAGGACGGCAAGGTGGCCTGGATCCAGCCAACGGAGAAGCTGACGGACATGCCGGACTACGACCCGGTGATGGCCTGCACGAAGGGGTAGCCGAGCTACCAGCTACCAGCTACCAGCTACCAGCTACAAGCTACAAGCTACAAGCGGAATGAAAACAGGCACCCAAAGTGGGTGCCTGTTCCGTTACCAAAACCGCGAGTGCAGCGCTGGTAGCTGAGGGCTGGAAGCTGGTAGCTCCTTAGAAAACGATGACGCTGCGGTTGACTTCGCCGTTCTTGAGGGCTTCGTAGGCTTCATTGATTTCGCTGAGCTTGTAGCGGCGGCTGATCAGTTCGTCGATCTTGAGGCGCTTCTGGCGGTAGAGCTCCATGAGCCAGGGCATGTCGTACGTCTGGCGGGTTGAGCCGTAGTAGCTGCCGATGAGCTGCTTTTCGCCGAGGAAGGCGATGCCAGCATTGGGGATGGTCAGCTCCTGACCGAGCGGGAGCATGCCAACGATGACGGCCGTGCCTCCGCGTTTGGCCATTTCGAAGGTCTGCTGCGCGGTCTTCATCAGGCCGATGGCTTCGAAGGCAAAATCGACCCCGCCGCCGGTGAGCGCCTGGACCTGCTGGACGGCGTCGCCCTTTGAGCCATCGACGGTATCCGTGGCGCCAAATTCGCGAGCGGCGGCGAGCTTATTCTCGAGGAGATCGACGGCGATGATGCGCGAGGCACCGGCGAGCTTCGCGCCCTGGATGATGTTGAGGCCGACACCGCCGGCGCCAATGACAGCCACACTGGAGCCGACGGGGATTTTGGCCGTATTGGTCACCGCACCGACGCCGGTCATGACGCTGCAGCCAACGAGGGCGGCGACTTCCATCGGGACCGCATCGGGCATTTTCACGCAGGCATTGGCGCTCACGAGCTGGTATTCGGCGAAGGCGGACATGCCGGCGAACTGCATGATCGGAGCGCCGTTGAGCTTGATCCGGCCCATCCGGTTGAGCGACTGCGAGTTTGTGCAGAGCACGGGCCGGCCGGTAATGCAGCGGTCACACTTGCCGCAGGACTGGACGAAGGCGACGACGCAACGGTCGCCGGCCTTCACGTTGGTGACGCCCGGACCAACTTTTTCAACGACGCCGGCGGATTCGTGGCCGAGGACGCAGGGGGTGGGGTACATCCACTTGCCTTCCATGAAGTGAAGGTCAGAATGGCAGACGCCGCTGGCGCCTGTCTTGATGAGGACTTCGCCCGCCTGGGGCTCGTCGACTTCGATATCTTCGATGACCAGGGGCTGATTGGCCCCGTACATTACTGCAGCTTTCACGGATACTCCCTCTGTGCTTGAAGCACCGGGATTGTTTCCGAGCGGTAGGCGGGTGTCAAACCAATCCGCACGGCGATGACAACGATTCGCCACGTGGACTCAGAACGGGAGTCGGCGGCCGGCGAACGAGACGGTAAAGCGGTACACCGGGCTGGCTTGGCGGGTGGCGTAGTCCTCCCAGCGGACGGCGAGGAAGGCGGAGAGCGCGACCATCGCGACTCCGGCGACCATATCGAGGAAGTAGTGGTTGGCGGTGACCACGATGGCCCACCACATGAGGGCGGCGTAGAGGACCCCGCCTATCCGCGGCAGCCAACCGCTCCAACACCACCATGCCCCTGCCGCGGCGAGCGCAACCCAACCGAAGTGATAGGAGGGGACCGCGGCGTACCAGTTCGAGATCGCGCCGGGTTTATCTGGCCGCACGCCGGCAAGAGTGTCGGCGAAACCCAGGTCGAGGCCGGATTCCGCGAGCAGCCGCGGCGGGGTTACCGGAAACGCGGCGTAGATGGGAAGGGCGAGGAAGGCGGAGATGAGGATGGTGTTGCGGATAATGCGGTGTTTTCGGGCGTCAGCGCAGAAGAAGAAGGCGAAGCCGACCACGGTAAGAAGGGGCAGATGCAAGTTGAGATAGGCGAAGTTGGCGAGGTCGATCATCCAATCATGCCGGAGCGCCGCCTCTTGCCAGGCCGGCTCCCAGAAGAACCCCAGGCTCCGCTCGAGGTTGATTATGTGGCGGGCATTCTGAGTCGAGAGTGGGACACGGTCATGAGCGAGGCCGCGGCCGAGGAAATAGACGATGAAGAGGGCTACCACCACCGTCATGTCGAGGGCGTAGAGCGCGGCCAGGCGAACGAGCGCCCACGCTTGTTTCGCGAACGCCTGGGGAGCGCTGCCCGCCGTGCCGAACGTCCTCATCGTCGCTCCAGAGCCCCGCTGTGTTGCATGCTACGGAAACGCGGGGCGGTTGTGGGGCGGCGGCGAGTGCGCTGGCTGAGTGGTGACGGTAGACTTCGGCACCAGACAGGACAGGGGGACGCGATGGATATCCGTGGTGGGGTAACGATTGTCACCGGTTCGGCGACCGGCGTCGGGGCGGCGGCGGCGAAACTGCTGGCGAGCAAAGGCTGCAACGTCGTCATTAACTACACCAAGAGCGAAGCCGAGGCGAAGGCGACGGCTGCCGAGTGCGAGGCGCTGGGCGTTGGCGTGCTGCTCTGCCAGGCAGATGTATCGAAGGACGAGGACTGCCGGCGGATGGCGAAGGCGGCTTTCGACAGGTGGGGGCGGATCGACGCCCTGATCAACAACGCCGGCACCACCCAGTTCGTGAACCATGCGGACCTCGAAGGGCTGGACGCAGAGGACTTCCACCGTATTTACGGGGTCAACGTGATCGGGCCGTTCCAGATGACGCGGGCGGTGGCTCCCCACATGAAGGCGGCCGGACGCGGGGCGATCGTAAACGTGTCGTCGATCGCCGGGGTGATGGGCGTCGGCAGCTCGATCGCGTACACGGCCTCCAAAGGCGCGCTGAACACGATGACGCTGTCGCTGGCGCGGGCGTTGGGGCCGGAGATCCGGGTGAACACCATCTGTCCGGGGTTCATCCAGGGGCGCTGGCTGCGGGGCGGGATGGGGGACGACGCGTACGAGGCGGCCAGAGCAGCCCAGGAGCGTAACACGCCTCTGCGGAAGGCCGGGACGCCGGAGGACATGGCCCAGGCGGCCGTCTGGTTCGTGGAGGGCGCGGACCTGATCACAGGCGAGATCCTGATCGTGGATGCGGGTGCGCACCTGGGCGGGGCGCCGCTCATCGCGCGATAGAAGCGGTCAGGGCGGGTGAGCGGGTAAGCTGGTACGGAGTTGAACATCGCGGCTCTCGGCCCTCACCCCCTGCCCCTCTCCTCCTTCCGCGGAAGGACGCATGGGAGCTGGGAGGAGCCTCGTGCCACGGGGGGGCTCGCGTGAGCGCACCGTCAGCCTTCATGCAGCTGGCCCTGGCAGCAGCAGCGACCGCGCGCGGCCGGACCATTTCGAACCCGTGGGTTGGGGCCGTCGTCGTGCGCGGGGGCGAGGTAATTGCGCAGGGCGCGACCTCCCCGCCGGGTGGGGACCACGCCGAGGCGGCGGCACTGCGTAACGTGGACGCCCGCGGCGCGGACCTCTACGTGACGCTCGAACCGTGCGCACCGTTCGAAGGCAAGAGGACTCCGTCCTGCGCGCAGGCGGTCATCGGCGCCGGCGTGCGGCGGGTGTTCGTGGCGATGGCGGACCCGCATCCGGAAGTTGCCGGGAAGGGGATGGCGCTGCTGCGGGCGGCCGGCGTGGAAGTCGAATTGGGCGACGGCTTCGAGGCGGCGGTCCAACTTCAGCGGCCGTTCCTCAAGCACGCGCAAACGCGGCTGCCTTATGTCATTGCCAAGTTCGCCGCCAGCCTGGACGGGCGGACCGCGACGGCGAGGGGGGAATCGCAATGGATAACCGGCGAAGCGGCCCGTGACCACGCGCACCGTCAACGCGATTGGGTGGACGCGGTCCTCGCCGGCAGCGGGACGGTGCTGGCGGATGACCCTTCGCTGGCGGCGCGGCCCGGAGGCGTCATGTCGTCCCGGCAACCGGTCCGCGTGGTCGTGGACGCGCGGGGGAGGGTGCCGGCTGGCGCGCGCGTATTCGAGGCGCAGGGGCAGGTCATCGTGGGGACAGGGCCAGAGGCGCCGGGGACGTGGAAGAAGGCCATCGCCGCCACGGGCGCCCAGGTGATCGAATGTGAACCAAACGCGCGCGGCATCAACCTTTCCCAGTTCCTCGGAGCGCTGGGAGAACGCAACATTATGTCCATGTGGGCAGAAGGCGGGGGGACGCTGCTCGCGTCGCTGATCGAGGGTGGACACGCGGATGAAGTGTGGGCGTACCTCGCGCCGATGGTTATCGGAGGAGACGGGCTCGCCGCTGTTGGGGCGACCGGGACCAAAACACTCCTCGACGCTTTGCGTCTGTCGGACGTTTCCGTGGAGGAATTGGCCCCGGATGTCCTCATCCGCGGGAATACGGGCGTCTGGTCGCCAAAGCTGGCGCAGCCCTGAGGGACGGCCTCCGGACGTCGCTTCCGAGGCGGTGGCGCGCCTAAGATAGGAGGCTCAACGACGGTTGATGGGGGGTTAATCGAGATGGCACGTTACTGGGTTGTTGTCGGGGGACCCGAGATCTTTGCCAAGACGCGGGAGATGGGCTTCACCCGCCACGGGTTCAAGAGCACGCGCAGGAATATGGCGAACAGCATCCAGCCCGGGGACATGCTGGCCTTCTACGTCACCGGGAAGAAGCAGTTCGCCGCCATCGCGCGGGTGACCAGCCCCGTCGTGGAAGAACGGACGCGAATCTGGCAGAGCGACAAGAACCCGGACGAGATGTACCCGTACCGGGCCGGCATCGAGCCGGTGGTCACTCCGGACGAAGCCCACTGGCTGGACGCCGAGCCTTATCACGAGCGGTTCCAATGGACGCAGCGCTGGCCCAGGGCGAACTGGACGCTCGCCTACCAGGGCAACCTGCACGAAGTGCCGCAGGCTGACTTCGAACTGCTGGAGCGCGACATGAGGGCCGCCGCGGCCACGACTTCTCGGTAACGGTGATCCTGCAACACACGAGTTATCGCTTTCCGATTGCCGCCGTAAAGGGCGACTGGTAGTATCCCGCGCTGAACAGGGGGACGTGGGGATGTATCCATTTCCGAAATGTCGCAAGTGCGACGACGGCGACCTGGTACCGTTTTCCGATTTTGGCAGCCAGGGGGCGCCAATCCATTTCAAGGCCTGGGTCTGCACGAATCCCGACTGCGGCTACAACATCAAGATCCGGAACGGCGAGCTGTACATTGATGAGCCGATCAACGACGGCCAGCTGCATATGAGCCGCCGGTAGAAGAAGCAGGGGGACTCGCAGCCGCCCGTTGGCTACCTGACGGGGGGCTTGTGATAGACTGCACGAACACATGGTCGAACAGGCAAGCAGGGTCTACCAGCCGCTGCCGCTCCTCTCGCTCCAGAGCGACGTGGAGGAGGAAGTGCAGCAGAACATCCTCGTGACGAGCGTGGACCAGGTCCTGAACTGGTCGCGGCGGTCTTCGCTGTGGCCGGCGATGTTCGGGCTGGCGTGCTGCGCGATGGAGATGATCGCCACGGTTACCCCGCGTTACGACCTGGCGCGCTTTGGGGCGGAGATCTTTCGCGCGTCGCCTCGCCAGGCGGACCTGTTGATTGTCCCGGGCACGGTGACCTGGAAGATGGCCCCCGCCGTCCGCCGGATCTGGCTGCAGATGCCCGAACCAAAGTGGGCGCTGGCCATGGGGGGGTGCGCGATCATGGGTGGCCCGTTCGCCTATGCGTACAGCGTGACGCCGGGGGTGAACACGCTGTTGCCGGTTGACGTCTATGTGCCGGGATGCCCGCCACGGCCGGAATCGCTGCTCACCGGGATCATGCTGCTCCAGGACAAGATCAAGCAGGACACAATCGGCAAGGGCTGGCAGCGGCGGGACGTTGAACCGCAGTTCCACCGTTACCTGCCCGAGGGGGACCCGATCCGGGCGGAACTCGAATCGCTCTGGCCCCCGTACATCAACTACGGCGTGCCGCCCAGGGGCGAACTCTTCCGCTAGGGCGGAAATGCGAAAGCACGCTCCGACGCCTTCCGGCGGCGCAGCCGCACTCAAGGAGACCGCATGGCAAAGGCAAACTGGGCCGAGATCGAGGCGCTGGTGAAGGACTGGTTCGACCAGGGCCTGCAGCCCGACCGGAATGATCTGCTGGAGCTGGCAAACAGCACCGATGCGAGCGACGACGTGATCGACGCCCTCGACACGCTGGGGCAGCGGCCCGTGGAGTCTCTCGCCAGCTTGAAGGACCAACTGGCGAAGAACGGCGCGCTCGCGTGACGGGCTCCCGCGCCGGCAGGATGCGGAGACGGACCGGCTGGCTGCGGAGAACGCCGAACCTGGCATGACCGCCCGCGAGTGACGGGACGCGTTTACCTTGACGAGGACTCTGGCGACAAGCGGCTCCTCCTCGTCCTGAAGTCGAACGGGATCGACGCGCTGTCCGCGGCCGAAGTTGGCATGCTCGGGGCATCTGAGGCCGAACAGTTAGCCTTCGCCGCAAATGCCCAACGCACATTGGTCAGTGCAAACCGGGGCGATTTCATGCGCATCCATTCGGAGTGGGCATCGCGTGGGCTATCGCATTCCGGAATCGTGTTGCTTCATCACCGTGTCTCAGTGGGCGAGAACTCACGCCGCTTGCGGAACCTGCTCACGCAGGTCGAGGCGACCCGGCTGACGGATGGCATCTGGTTTCTAAGTAACTGGGTGTAGCGCGTCCTACCACTCATCCTCTGGCACTCCGCCCTCCGCCAGCCGCTCCGTGCCGCCCCAGCGCGTGCGGCGGAAGTGCTCGGCGTACTCCAGCCCGTATTTCTTGCCGACGGCCGCCGCTCCCGTTCGAACCCGGTTCGCGATGAACTCGCGGTAGTCGCGCGGGTCCAGTGACGTAATCGTGGGCACGTCAAAGGGTGCGGAAGCGATCTGCGCCTGGGCCTCCGCGACGGTGAGCGCCATCTGGTTGGTGTGCTCCCAGAGTGCCCGGATCTTCCGCTCGATCGGCTCGCCGCTGATGTCCACCACCCGGTTCGTGTCCCGCGGGTTCTTCGCGAAGAAGTACGTCTGCGGCACCAGCCAGGGCGCGAGCCCGGCGGCGACCTGGTCCGGGTGGTAGAGCGGGAAGTGGCTGAAGCTCGCTGCCTCCATCGCCGCCCACGCCACCGACCGGTGGTCCTGGTGGTTCTCGTACGGCGCCCAGGGATCGAACGTGAAGACGATCTCTGGCTGCAGGTGGCGGATCCGCTCCATGAACTGGCCGCGAAGGACGTTGAGCGGCACGTCCGCCAGCTCGCCGTCGGCGTAGTCGAGACATTCGACGCTCGCCAACCCGAGCACCCGGCCGGCGGCTTCCGGCTCGCTCAGGCGGACCGCGAACATCTCATCCCGCGTCAGTTCGAAGGTGCCCTTCGTGTTGTCGGTCGCGAGCACGAGGTGGACCTGGTGGCCGAGAAGGCAGAGCTTCGCGATCGTCCCGCCGGCGAAGAACTCCATGTCGTCGCCGTGGGCCGTGAGGACAAGCACGTTCACGCGGACACCTCCTTAAGGACGCTCACGGCGGTATCTATGAGGATGCCATCCGCCTCTGGCGCGAAGGGCGTGACCCCGGCTTCGTATCCTCCCTGCTCGTAGGCTTCCGGGCGGCAGAAGTAGCCGGGGTAATCGTTCGCGTAGGTGATGACGAGCAGATCGTCGAGCCCGCTCAGGCGGCGGATGTCTTCCTGGGTCTCGACGAACACTTCGCCCGGCAGGCAGACTGCGAAGAGCCCGTCGCCAAGGCGGAAGGCCTGTACCTCTTCGTCACGCATCGGCTCCTTGCCGCGCGTGCGGGCGAGGGCGACGCGCTCCATGCGGGCGGCGGTCAGGCGCTCCATGACGCGCCGCCGGGGCTCGCCGGGCGGCAGGCCGTGCTGTTCTGATTCGAGTGCGTCGATGAGCGCGGCCATCGTCTCGTCGTCGGGGCCGCTGCGATACGGCACCTGGACGGTGCGGCTGACCGCCCTCAGTCCGGCCTCGCCGATAAGGCGCCCGGCGGTCACCGGCTTGTCCGTGAATTCGTCCCAGCGAATATTCGCCGCCTGGTGGTTGATGCCGAGCGGACGCAATTCCTGCGACAACGCCGCAGCCTTCGCCCCCACGACACTGCCAAGCCGGTAGACCTCATCGAACCGCTGCTCGATCCACGCCGGGTTGATGTTTCCGCAGGCGCCGTTGAAGTAGATGCCGCGCCCGCCGGTTATCCGTTCGATCAGGCGGCAGGCTTCGCCCGGCCACTCGGCGGTTATCTCCAGGTTGGCGCCGGTCATGGTCGTCGGGTGGCAGGCGTAACGGGCGATGGTGGCGATGTTCCGCCCAGCGGGCGTGTCGGCGGCGAGTACGTCGAGGCGGTGGTCGATGGGCCAGTCCGGGTGGCGCCGGTTCTGGGCGATGCTGTCGAGCGGCGTCGTTCCGTACTTCAGGACGCCTTCGGTGGCGTCCCGGTGTGCCACCCGCACGGCGCCAGCGATCTTCCGCGCCGTTTCCTCCACGAGCACGGGCTCGCCCTTTCCCCGGACGCCCGCTGGCCCCGCGTGGGTGTGGGTCGCTGCCACAAGCACGTTCTGGGGCGGGATGCCCGGCCGCTCGGCGATCAGCTCTCGCGCCCGCTGGGCGAGGAAGCTGCCGATGCCTATGAGGTCGCAGACCACGAGCGCGAGCTGCGTCGTCCCGTCGTCCAGGTACAGGCAGCGGGCATACAACGGGTCATGCACGCCAAGCGAAACGTCCGTCCGCCCGCCGTAGCCATCCAGCGCGGTGCCGACAGGCGGGGTGATATCGATAGCGGAAGCGCCGATACGGAGCATCTAACTTCCTCCGATGCCCAACGACTTGTTCTGGTGGACCAGCTGACTGACGAATGGGATGGAAGACTCCATTTCCATGGCTCCAAACACTTGCGCCCAGGTCAGGTCTTCGGGGCGTGCCGCGCTTCGCGAGACCACTATCTGTGTGTGGCTCACGGCGAGCAGCTTTCCAAACAGGTGAGCCTGGATGTCAAACTGTCGCCAGGGCTTTTTGTAGGTCGGGAAGGCCCTC
Organism: Anaerolinea sp.; assembly: GCA_013822275.1. Classification (GTDB taxonomy): domain Bacteria; phylum Chloroflexota; class Dehalococcoidia; order Tepidiformales; family Tepidiformaceae; genus PNKC01. Next base: position 35,553 of record PNKC01000014.1, read on the forward strand.
CGGAGCGCCTCTGCGTCGTCGCCGCTCGGGTACGTGCCCTCCCCGCTCTCGAGTTTCGCCTCCACGCATAAGACCGGTTGGCCCGGCAGCATCAGCACCAGGTCCGGCTTGATGTTGAAGCACCATTTGAGCTTCGCCAGAGCCTCTATAACCCCGAAGGGCACGTCCTTGCCTCCGTTCACATGCTTAAGCATGGCAGGAATCGACCATCGGCCGGGCGACGAGATGTCGTGTTTGACGCTTCGACCCGCGCGACCCATGAACCGCTCGTTAAAGGTTGCCGGATCTGCGGCCGACGGGATGTCGAAATCGGTGAGTCCACTTCGGTCGAGGAGCAGCCGAATGCGGGTGTGCTTCGCCTGGTTGATGCTTGCCAGTGCGCCGACTGTTCGCCTCACCCCGGGGTGACTCAAAGGAGCATTCAGTAGTTCCCAAGCGTCCCTCAGGAACGCAAACTCAAGGTAGATCTCAGCCTCGTCCAGGTATTCTGTGGGATAACTCGATCCCGTCCGCGCGTTCACGACGTTGAGGAAGGCGCCGAGGTTTGGACCTTTCTGCATCAGAAGGTGCGCCAGCACGGCACAGAACTGCCGCTCCTCGCGGACGAATGTGTAGAAGGGTCGTTTGGGGTCCAGCATTGATCGCTCCAACCGGGATTGGTCGCGGATTCTACCCGCCGGCGAGCCTCGCTGTGCCCCCTACCGCCCCACCGCCGCCGCAATACTCTCCGCGAGCACGCCGACCAGCGTGTCGATGTCCTCGCCGTTGATGATGAAGGGCGGGCCGAGCATGACCACGTCCTGGGCACGCCCCGAGCCGCCGGGGTAGAAGAAGACGCCGCGCTTGAGCCCTTCGGCCGTCACCCGGCTCACCATCTTCGCTTCTGCCGGGAAGCGCTCCATCGTCTCGCGGTTTTGCACGAGCTCGATGCCGAGCATGAGCCCGAGTCCGCGCACCTCGCCGACGTTCGCCAGCGGCGCAATCTCCTCGTCCAGGCGAGAGCGCAGCACGCCGCCCATCTTGTCGGCCCGGGCCACCAGTTCTTCGCGCTCCATGATTTCGAGCACCTTGTCCGCCACGGCGCAGGAGGCCGGGTGCCCGGCGAAGGTGTAGAACATCAGGTCCTCGCGCTTCGCCGCCAGCGGGGCCACCACCGCCTCGGTCGCGTACAGCCCGCCCATGGGGGCGTAGCCGCCAGCGAGGCCCTTGCCGCCGACCATGATGTCCGGCACAACGCCCCACTGGTCCACACCGAACTTCTTGCCGGTGCGGCCGAAGCCGGTCATCACTTCATCGGCGATGACGAGGACGCCGTGGCGGTGACAGACTTCGACCGCGCGCCGCCAGTAGTCCTCCGGCGGCAGCATCACGCCACCCGAAGAGCCGACGACTGGCTCGGCGATGAAGGCCGCGACGGTGTCAGGCCCCTCTTCGACGATGACGCGTTCAAGCTCCGCGACCGGGTCCGGACCGGGTCCGGCGCCGAGGATGCGATAGGGTGACGGCGCCTTCGGGAAGGGGATCAGGATCGGTTCGAACCCCACCCGCCGGCCAACGTGGTTGCCCACGGAAAGCGCCCCCAGGCTGACACCGTGGTAGCTGATGTCCAGCCCGATGACCTTCCAGCGCTCCGTCCGCCCAGCCGCGACGTGGTGCTGGCGCGCGAGCCGCAGGGCCGCTTCAACGGATTCGGAGCCGCCGCTGGTGAAGGTGGCGCGCGTCATGCGGGGCGGCAGCCAGTTGTTGACCAGCCGGTCGACCAGGCGAGTGCGGGATTCGGTCTGGAACGGCGGGATGACGTAGGTCAGGCGCTCCATCTCGCGCGCCGCAACTTCCGCCACCTCGCGCCGCCCATGGCCGATGTTCATGACGATGGCGCCGCCGCCCGCATCGAGGATGCGCTGCCCCGAGGGAGTGATCAGGTACGCCCCCTCCGCGCGGTCAATGGCGAAGGGCACGCCGCCGGGGACGAAGGCCATCCGGGTCGCTGTATCCATGGGGCGTCATCCTACGCCCTCGCCGGAGTCGTGTGCCCCTCGCCTACTTGTCTTTTGCCTCTTTGCCGAGTTCGGCCTGCGCCGCCGCAAGGCGCGCCACCGGCACGCGGTAGGGGCTGCACGAGACATAGTCCAACCCGTTGCGGACGAAGAACTCGACCGAGCTGGGGTCGCCCCCGTGCTCCCCGCAAACGCCCACCTTCAGCTTCGGGTTCGTCGCCCGTCCGCGCTCGACGCCCATCTTCACGAGCTGGCCCACCCCTTCCTGGTCCAGCACCTGGAAGGGGTCGTCCGCGAAGATCTTGCGGTCCACGTAGGCCGGGATGAAGCGCGCGCTGTCGTCGCGGCTGATGCCGAGCGTCGTCTGAGTCAGGTCGTTCGTGCCGAAGGAGAAGAACTCCGCCACTTCGGCGATCTTGTCTGCGACAAGGGCGGCGCGCGGCAGCTCGATCATCGTGCCCACCAGGTAGTCGGAGACACCCGCCTTTACGGCCTCGGCGCGGACGATGTCGGTCTGGTTGCGCAGTTCGTCGACAGTGTTGACAAGCGGGATCATGACCTCCGGGCGGACGATGATCCCTTCCTCACGGCACTGCTTGGTCGCCGTGAAGATGGCGCGGGCCTGCATCTCGGTAATCTCCGGGTAGATCATGCCGAGGCGGCAGCCGCGGAAGCCGAGCATCGGGTTCACCTCGCGCAGGCTCTCCACCTTCGCCTTCAGCCGCTCGAAGGGGATGCCCATCTGCTTCGCCAGCTCCCGGATCTCCCCATCCTCATGTGGGAGGAACTCGTGCAGCGGCGGGTCCAGCGTGCGGATCGTGACCGGCAGGCCGTCCATCTCCCGGAAGATGCGGACGAAGTCCTCGCGCTGCAGCGGCTCCACCTTCGCCAGCGCGGCCCTGCGCTCTTCCACGTTCTCGGCGACGATCATCTGGCGGATCGCGTCGATCCGGTCGCCTTCGAAGAACATGTGCTCCGTGCGGCAGAGGCCGATACCCTCGGCGCCGAACGAGCGCGCGACCTGGGCGTCCTTCGGTGTATCACCGTTCGCCCGCACGCCAACCTTCCGGAAGGTGTCGGCCCAGCCCATGAGCGTTTCAAAGTCGGCGTCGAGCGAGGGTTCCTGCGTCTCCACGTGGCCGGCGAGGACCTCGCCGGTGGTCCCGTCCACCGTGAGCATCTCGCCCTTCATGATCGTGGTGCCATTCACGCTGAGCTGCCCGGCGGCGTAGTCGATACGCAGTTCGCCGGCCCCGGCGACACACGGCTTGCCCATGCCGCGAGCGACGACGGCTGCGTGGGAAGTCATGCCGCCGCGAGCCGTGAGGACCGCCTGGGCGGCGACCATGCCGTGGAAGTCCTCCGGGGCGGTCTCCACCCGTACGAGGATGACCTTCTCCCCGTTGATCGCCATCGCCGCCGCTTCGTCCGGGTCGAACACAGCCCGGCCGCTCGCCGCACCCGGGGAGGCAGGCAGGCCCGTGGTCAGGAGCCTGGCGGAGGCGCGCGCCTCCGGGTCCAACGCAGGGTGCAGGAGCTGCTCAATCTGCGCCGGCTCCACGCGCCGGACGGCGGTCTCGCGGTCGATCACGCCTTCCTTGGTCATCTCCACGGCGATGCGGACGGCGGCGCGGCCCGTGCGCTTGCCGGTGCGCGTCTGGAGCATATACAGCTTCCCGCGCTCGATCGTGAACTCCATGTCCTGGACATCTTTGTAGTGCGCTTCGAGGGTGCGGGCGATCTGCTCGAACTGGCCGTAAACCTGAGGCATCTCGATCTTCATTTCCGAGATCGGCCGTGGGGTTCGCACCCCGGCGACGACGTCTTCGCCCTGGGCGTTTACGAGGTACTCGCCGTAGAGGACGTGCTCGCCGGTCGAGGGGTTCCGGCTAAAGGCGACACCGGTAGCGCTGTCATCGCCCATGTTGCCGAAGACCATCGACTGTACGTTCACGGCCGTCCCCAGGTCATCCGGGATCCGGTTGACGCGCCGGTAGTCCACCGCGCGGCGGCCGTTCCACGAGCGGAAGACGGCGGCGATCGCCTGGCCCAGCTGGTCCATCGGGTCGTCTGGGAACTCGACCTTCGCCTGTTCGCGGACGATCGCCCGGAATCGCGCCGTAATCTCCTCAAGCTCCGCGGTCGAAAGGTCCGTATCCACGCGCGATTCGCCCTTGGCTGCCTCCATCACCTTCTCGAACTCGCTGCCTTCGACGCCCAGGACAATCTTGCCGAATAGCTGGACGAAGCGGCGGTGGGCGTCGGCCGCGAAGCGCGGGTTATTCGTCAGGGCGGCCAGGCCGGCCGTGGTCTCGCGGTTCAGGCCAAGGTTGAGCACCGTGTCCATCATCCCCGGCATGGAGAACTTCCCCCCGGAGCGGACAGAAACCAGCAGTGGGTTGGCCGGGTCCCCCAGCCTCTTTCCTGTCGCCGTCTCGATGCTCCGCAAAGCGGAGATAACCTGCTCCCAAAGGCCTTCGGGGAAGTGGCCGGCAGCCGAAAACGCGTTGCACGCTTCGGTGGTGATCGTGAACCCGGGGGGGACCGGCGCCCCGGATCTGGTCATTCCGGCGAGCCCCGCACCCTTACCGCCCAACAGGTCACGCATCGTTTCATTGCCCTCCCGGAAGAGGTACACGTATTTCTTTTCCATGCCGTTCGTCCTTCTTCGCCGCGCGCGCGGGCGCAGCCAGTTCCGCCAACCGGGGAGCCGTTCCCGGCGGGCAACGCATTCTCGCAAGCGGCGCGATTCCGGCCAATGTCCACCCGGCCCCTGGACCGCGCCTCAACGTCCCCAACGGGCCCAATGCTGCCCAGAACACGGAGTCTGCTACCATCGATCATAGGCCGTGCCGCGGATCGCGCACGCCGCCTCCTTTAGCCCATGCTTTTTGCCGAAAACGTCACCAAAACCTTTGGGGCTGTCGATATCCTCTCCGGGCTCACGTTCATCGTGGGTGATGGCGAACACGTGGGCCTCGTTGGCCCCAACGGGGGCGGCAAGTCCACTATCCTTCGCCTCCTCGCCGGAGACCACAAGCCCGACGAGGGCGCCTGCGGCTTCCGCAACGGCGCCATCGGCTACCTCCGCCAGGAAGCGGGCCTGAACGAGGACAACACCCTCCTGGAAGAGCTCTGGCTCGCCTTCCCCGAGGCTCGCGCCATCGAACTCGAACTCGAAGAGGTCTCCAGCAAGATCGAGCGCGGCGAGGGCGACCTCGACGAACTGATCCACGAACAGGCGCGCCTCTTCGATTCCTTCGAGGACCACGACGGCTACCGGATCGAATCGCGCATCGGCCGCGTGCTTGACGGCCTTGGGTTTTCACCGGATGACGCAAAGAAGCTTTGCGGCGCGTTCAGCGGTGGCTGGCAGATGCGCATCGCCCTCGCCAAGGTGCTCGTCCGCCGCCCGGAAAACGTCCTCCTGGACGAACCGACCAACCACCTGGACACGAAGACCCGCGCCTGGCTGGCCGAAGAGCTTGGCGAATGGGATTGCGCTCTCCTCATCGTCACCCACGATGGCGCCTTCCTCGACAAAGTCGCCACCCGCATCCTGGACCTCCGCAACAAGAAGGTGGAGAGCTACGCCGGCAACTACACGAAGTACCAACAGCAGAAGGCGGACCGGCTCCACGCCCAGGACCAGGCCGCTGCCCGCCAGGAACGCGAGTTCGTGAAGCAGGAGCGCTTCATTGAGCGGTTCGGCGCCAAGGCCACGAAGGCCAAGGCCGTCCAAAGCCGCGAGAAAGCGCTCGCCAAGATCGAACGCATCGACCGCACCCAGAAGGAACCCGAGGTCCACTTCCAGCTCAACGCCACCGGCCGCACGGAGCGCGACGTCCTGATGCTGAAGAAGGTGAGCCACGCTTTCGGCGACCACGTCATCCTGGTTGACGTGGACATGCATGTGGAGCGCGGCCACAAGGTCGCCCTCATCGGCCCCAACGGCAGCGGCAAGTCCACCCTCCTCCGCATCTGCGCCGGACTGATGCCGCCCACCGACGGCGTTGTCGAGTGGGCCGAGCGCGCCCGCCCCGGCTACTACGACCAGCACCAGGACGAGGCGATGGAAGCCGAACGCACCGTGCTGGAAGAAGTGCGGTCAGTCGCCGGCGGCGCGACGGATGTGAAGATCCGCACCGTCCTCGGACAGTTCCTTTTCCGCGGAGACGACGTTTTTAAACCGATCAAAGTGCTCTCCGGCGGCGAACGCAGCCGCGTTGCCCTCGCCAAGTTCCTGATCCAGCCGACGAACGTCCTCCTCCTCGACGAACCGACGAACCACCTGGACAAGACCACGAGGCGCAAGCTCATCGAAGCCCTCAGCGGCTACGAAGGCACGATCATCTGCGCCAGCCACGACCCGGGAATCGTCGAGGGCGTCGCCACCCACGTCTACGAAGTGAAAGACCTCTCGGTGAGGGAACTGATCAGCCGCCGGCGCGAATTGGTCGAAGTAGAGTAAGCAAGTCCGGGAGGGCGAACGTGTCCGAGCCACCCCCCGGCAACAGCCGCGAAAACCCCCGCCTCCGCCCTGCCGCGCGCGTCGTCCTTATCGATGGCCAGGACCGTGTCCTGCTCTTTCGGGCGGAACTGGCCGGCTTTGATCTCACTGAAGCTGAACGCCGCGTTTTCTGGATAACGCCAGGCGGCGGCCTGAACCCTGGAGAATCCTGGGAAGCGGCGGCGAAGCGCGAACTCTGGGAGGAGATCGGCCTCCAAGACTGTGACCTGGGGCCGTGCGCGTGGCTCCGGGAGCACACCTTCTTCTTCCACCCCGGTGGCCGGTGGTACACCCAGCAGGAACGCTACTTTGTCGCCCGCGTGGATTCACATGACGTTGTCACGCGCCACCAGGAAGCGTTCGAAGCCCAGTTCATGACCGCCCACCGCTGGTGGACGCTAGCCGAGATGCACGTCAGCGAAGATCGCCTGGTCCCCGGCAACCTGGCTGAACTGTTCGGGCGCCTGCTCGCGGAAGGCCCGCCCGCCGAGCCGTTCGTGGTCGGGGTCTAGCGGATTGGCAAATCCAAAATCAGCAATCCAAAATCCAAAATCTACCGGAGCGCCCGCCCCCCATCCACGGTGATAATCGTCCCCGTCACATAACTGCTCGCGTCGCTCGCGAGGTAAAGCGCGGCCCCCGCGATGTCGCCCGGTTCAGCCATCCGGTCCATGGGGATGTCGCCGCGCAGGCCTTCGCCATGGCGGCTGGCGAACAAGTCCGCGACGAACTCGGTCTCCGTCCAGCCGGGCGCGACCGCGTTGACGCGCACGCCGCGGTCAGCCCATTCAAGCGCCATCACTTTCGTGAACTGGTGCACGGCCGCTTTCGAGGCGGCGTAAACACCCTGGCGTTCGAGAGGCATCACGCCCGCGATTGAACTGATGTTGACGATGCTCCCCGGCCGGCCCGCCTCGAACATCCGCTTCGCCACCTCCACGCTACAGAAGTATGCTCCGCGCGCGTTCACGTCCATCACCTCGTCCCATTCCTCGACGGTTACGTGCTCCGCACGCTTGTAGTAGGGGCTGATGCCAGCGTTGTTGACCAGAATATCCACCGGCGAAAGCCGCCAGGCTTCCTCAACCATCGCCGTGACCCGGGCCGGGTCCGCGTTGTCGCAGGGGATAGCCAGGGCCGCGAGGCCGAGCTGCCTGGCCGCGGCATGGAGCGCCTCCGCCCCGCGGGCGGTCATGATCACCTTCGCGCCGGAGTCCACGAACGCCCACGCAATCGCCAGTCCGATGCCGCGCGACGCGCCCGTGATCAGTGCGGTCTTGCCTTCGAGTGAAAAGGGGTTGGTCACAAGACGTGATTCTAAGCCAGGCGACCGCTGGCGGCCCGCAGCGGGGTTACTCCCGGCTGCCGGAGGAGCTACGCTTCGCCGATGCGCGACATCGATGCCGGGGCCGCCATCCGCCACCTGAGCGCGAACGACCCCGTGATGGGCCGGATCATCGCCACCGTCGGCCGGTTCGCGATGCGGCCGGACAGCGAAGACCCGTTCCGCTCCCTCGCCCGCGCGATCATCTTCCAGCAACTCAGCGGCAAGGCGGCGGGCACAATCTACGACCGCTTCGTGGCGCTGTTCGACCTGGGTGGGGCAAGCGGCGCCGTCCGCCGGACGGACCCCGCGTGGTCTCCGCTCGGACAGGCTTTCCCTCCTCCTACCGCCGTCCTTGCCATGGATGAAGAGAAGATGCGGGGCGCGGGGCTTTCGCGACAGAAGACGGCCTCCATCCGGAGCCTCGCCGGACACTTCGCCTCGGGCGAGCTGGGCAGCGAGCAGTTCGACTCGTGGGAAGACGAAGAGATCATCGCGCACCTGACGCGAGTGCGCGGCATCGGCCGTTGGACCGCGGAGATGTTCCTGATCTTCCACCTCCACCGCCCGGACGTCCTGCCCGTGAACGATGTAGGGATTAACCGGGCGATCATGAAACAGTACGGGCTCGTGGCCATGCCCGCGCCCGAAGACGTCCGCGCCATCGGCTCACCCTGGCGACCGTGGGCGACCGTCGCCTGCTGGTACCTCTGGCGGACGGAAGACGTCCGGCTCCTGACGCCGCAAGCATAGGCAGAGCTAGGCGACGAAGCGGTTGACGGTCTCCTCGAGCTGCTCGAGGGCGAACGGTTTGGTCAATACGCCGGCAACGCGGGCCGCGCGCGGGTCTTCCTCGGCGAAGCTGCGTTCGCCAGTCATAACGACCACCGGTGGCCGGTGAGTCGCCAGCCGCTCCATAGAATCAACCACGCGGAAGCCGTCGCCATCGGCGAGGTGCAGGTCCAGCAGCACAAGGTCGAAACCGTCGCCCGCGATGAGGTTGATCGCCTCGGCGGCAGACCGGACGCCGGTTACCGTATGGCCGGCGTTGGTCAGCACGTGCCGGATCAAGCGCGAGATAGCCCGCTCGTCTTCGGCTAAGAGGATGTGCATGCCAGCCTCCCTAGACCCCGCCGCGATGCCACGGCAGCCTCGCGTCGATCCTGGCGTAACGCTCTCCGCGTATGCAGTCCACGTTACCACCCATGGCAAGTATGGTTTGCCGGGAACGAAAGAAGGCGAAGCCGGCGTCCGATGCGATTGGTTTGGTTGAAGCACCGGGCGCGCCGCTGCTGAATCCGACGCGACAGGCTTCCCCGTCCGCCGCGCACTGAAACTCGACCGTCCCGCTGCCGTTGCCCATGCGGTTGGCGGATTCGGCGAAACCCGCGATCGCCCGCACGAGACGGGCCACATCCCACGGCCCTTCGATCCCGGCCGGGACCACCCCTTCAATCGACACGGCATGGCCCAGAAGCTCGCGGGCAGCGTCAACGGCCGCCCCGAGGTCGCACGGCCCGAACAGTACCGGCACTTTGCCGCGCTCCAGCCGGGACGCTTCCTGGAGGTCGTCGGCGAGATGCTGAAGGTCATCGACGGATGCCTTGAGCATCTCGGCGAGTTCCGTATCCAGGAGCAGCTTGCCATCGCTGGACTGCCGGCGGGCCAGTTCCATCACCATCCGGATGGAAGTCAGGGGCGTGCGGATCTCGTGCGCGAACGCTCCCATCGCCTCGTAGCGGTAGCGGTCTTCTTCTTTGCGAAGCTGGTCCTGATCCATAGCGCCCTGATGCCCGTGGCCCTTAGCCCGGGTGATTGCTCGTTACCATCGGGAATTACCCGGCGACCGTCAAGCGTCCGGCTCACTGCCTGGCGCGCCGAGGGCGACGACGGAGACCGGCTCGAGGTTGGCGAAGCGTGGGCGGAACCTGGGCCCACCGCCATGGCCCGCCTGCTCCTCGGCGTGATAGGAGCTGCGCACCAGTGGCCCCGATTCCACATGCTTGAAGCCCATCTCCAGTGCCCGCTCCTTCAGCTCGGCGAACTCATCCGGGTGCCAGTAGCGGACGACATCCAGGTGTTGGGGGGTAGGTTTGAGGTACTGGCCAACCGTGAGGATATCGACCTCGTTCGCGGCGAGGTCGCGGAAGACGGCCAACAGTTCATCCCGTGTTTCACCGAGGCCCACCATCAGGCTGCTCTTGGTGAGCGCGCCCGCGTCCATCGCCTTCGCGCGGCGGAGCACTTCCAGCGATCGCTCGTAGCCTGCCTGGGGGCGCACGTGCGCGTAGAGCCGGGGGACAGTCTCCGTGTTGTGGTTGAGGATCTCGGGGCAGGCATCCATGACGAGCCTGAGCGCTGCCTCGTCCCCTTTGAAGTCAGGGATGAGTACCTCGACGGTGGTTTCGGGAGAGAGGCGGCGCGTCCAGCGGATGGTCTCGGCGAAGATACCGGCGCCGCCGTCCTCCAGCTCGTCCCGGTTGACGCTCGTGATGACCGCGTGCCTCAGCCCCATGCGCTGGATGGCGAGCGCCACTCGCGCGGGTTCGCCCGTGTCAACCGTCCCTGGCCGCCCGGTGGCGACCGCGCAGAAGCCGCATGACCGTGTACAGGTGTCGCCGAGGATCATGAACGTCGCCGTGCCGCGGCTCCAGCAATCACCGATGTTCGGGCAGCGCGCCTCTTCGCAGACGGTGTGCAGCGACTGGTCGCGCATCAGGTCTTGGAGGCGCTGGTAGTTTCCGCCGGCCGGGAACCGCACTTTCAGCCACGGCGGACGCTGGGGATGGGCGAGAGTCATGAGGACAGCGTAGCGCATGGCGCGGCCGTTGGGACGCTCGAATGACTCCCAGGGCGCTGAGCGCATCGCGCGGCGCGCCACACGCCGCCCAGTCCGTACTGCGCACGCCAGTAAGCGGTGCGATGGTGCTCTTTCGAAGCGACGTCGGCGCTTGTCGTCAGCACTGGAGAGCCTTGAGACCTTGATTCACCTTCGCCATCGTCCCGGCCAACGGCCAACAGCCAACAGCCAACGCCGCCTACCGGATCCCCCCCGCCAGCAGCGCCGCTTCCCACGCTTCTTTCCCGAAGCGCGCACCTTCGCCCGCGACTCCGCCGCGAGAGCGGTGCTCGGCGAGCACCCGGTCGTAAAGCGAAGCCATCTGGAGGGCGACGCGCCGCCAGGCGAACCGCTCGACGGACTTCTGGGCGGCTCGGGAGAAGTTGGCCCGCAACTCGGGATTCGTGAGCAGCACTTCGAGCTTCTCCGCGAACGGCTCCGGGCAGCGCCAGGGGATGAGATAGCCGGTCACACCGTCCGTCACGGTGGAGATGAGGCCGCCCACGCGCGAAGCAACGACAGGCGTGCCGCAGGCCATCGCTTCTACCGCCACCAGCCCGAAGCTTTCGTAATAGCTCGGGACAACGCAGACATCGGCGGCGCTGTAGTAGTCCGGCAGGTCTTCGTGCTTGACGGCGCCGATGAAGCGGATGTTTTTCGCCACCCCCTCGGCCTCGGCCTGTCCACGGAGCTCGGCCTTCAGGGCGTCGGCGCGGTCGTCTCCACCGACGATGAGGAGGGTGAAGTCGCTCGCATCCAACTGGGCCACCGCGCTAATAAGGATATCAACCCCTTTCAGCTTTTCGAGGCGGCCGACCCACAGGAGCACCGGCGCTCCCAACGGCAGCCCAAGCTTCTTTCGCGCCGCTGCGCGGTCGGAGGGACGGAACCGCTCCAGGTCAACCCCGCAGGGGATGGTGTGGATCTTCCCGTGGTCCGCGGCGTAGTAGCGTTCCAGCAGTTCCCGTTCGTGGCTGCTGGCAGTGACGATGGCGGAGGCGCGGCGGACGATCTGGCGCTCGTGGCGGATGCGCTTCTTCGGCTCCTGTTCGCCAAACCGCGCCCGGTTCTTCACTTCGCCGAGCGTGTGGAACATGACGAGGTGGGGCACATCGAGGGCACGCGCGAGGTGGCCGCCCGCCCAGCCGCTCTGCCAGTAGTGGCTGTGGATGGCGTCATAGCCGCGGCCGTCTTCGTGGACGAAGCGGCGCATGTCCCGAGCAAAATCCGGCAGGAAATCGATAATCGCTTCCTTTTCGACCGGCTCGGGCGGGCCCGCCTCCACGCGGATGAGACGGAGGTTCGGGGCGATCGTTTCCACGCGCGGCAGGTCCGCGTCTCGTCGCGTGAAGATGTCGATTTCGTAGCCGAGCCGTGCCAGCTCGCGCGAAAGTTCCAGGACATACACGTTCATCCCGCCGGTCTCCCGCCCGCCAAGGGGCGCGAGCGGGCTCGTATGGGCTGAAACCTGGGCGATGCGCATGGTTATGGCTACTTCAGTCATCCGTCGTTGGCGCGGCGCTGCCGGGCCACCCGGATATTGTTACGGAAAGCCGGGAAGATTTCAGGCAGGACTGATCACGCCCGCTGGTAGTTGCTCCCTGAAACCGGCGATCGATGATGTATCTGTCAACGATCCCCTCCCCCTCCCCTGTCGTCCTTCCGCGGAAGGAGGGAGGGGGCCGGGGGGTGAGGGCGCGCGGCCGGACCCCCGGTCGGACCAACCAACGCCCGGTTCCGCAACTAATTCAACCGGAACGTGTCGCCTTCTTCTTCGTCGTCATCGGCGTCGCTGTCGCTGTAGACGCCGGCCGGCGAGCCCCTCCAGACCGTGACGATGAAGTCCTCGCGGTAGGGGTCGGCCGTCATCACAAGCCGCTCGTCGGCGGCGTCAATGAGCATCTGGATGCGCTCCTCGTTGGCGTCGGCGGTGGTGCAGAGCGTGGCATGCACGTTGGCGCCCTGGTAGTGAATGTCGATCCGGCCGCAAATGCCGCCGTCTTCAAGAATGGTGTACGACTCGGAGTGGGGTGTCCGGGATTCGCGTTCGAAGTCAATCACAGTGGCCGCACCTGTCCTTTTCCAAATATGGTCCATTTGTAGCTGGTGAGTTCGCGCAGCCCCATGGGCCCGCGGGCATGCATCTTCTGGGTGGAGATGCCAACTTCGGCCCCGAGGCCGAATTGCGCTCCATCGGTGAACTGCGTGCTGGCATTAACGTAGACGGCGGCGGAATCCACCTCGTCCACGAACCGCATCGCGCGAGTGTAGTTCTCCGTCAGGATGGCGTCGCTGTGGTGGCTGCCGTACTGGTCAATGTGCGCCATCGCCTCATCCAGGGAATCGACGACCCGCACGCCGACGCGGAGCGCGAGGTGCTCCGTGCTCCAGTCCTGCTCCGTCGCCCGTTCAACGCTGATCGACGGGTGACGTTCTTTCGAAAGGAGCGCCGCCGCGCGCGCATCGGCGATCAATGTGACCTTGTCGCCCCAGTGGCCAGCCAGCCGGTCGAGGAAGGCCGGCGCGATAAGGGCGTGCACGAGGAGCGTGTCTACAGCGTTGCAGATGCTGTAGCGGCGGGTCTTGGCGTTGTCCACCACGCTGATCGCGAGTTCCAGGTCAACAAACTCGTCCACGTAGATCTGGACGATGGCGTCGCCGTGGGCCACCACCGGCATGGTTGCATTCTGGCGGACGTACTCGATGAGCCCGGCCCCGCCGCGCGGGACGATGAGGTCGATAAGGTCGTGGGCCTTCAGCAGCTCGTCCACGTGGGCGCGGTCGGGGTCGCTCACAACCTGGACAGCGTCGTCCGGGACTTCCGTGGGCGCAAGCGCCTCGCGGATAACTTGGCCCAGCGCGGCGTTGCTGTAGCGTGCTTCCTTGCCGCCGCGAAGGAGGCTCGCGTTGCCGCTCTTGAGCGCGAGCGCGGCGATATCGATGGTCACGTTCGGGCGGGATTCGTAGATCGCGGCGATGACGCCCAGGGGCACGCGCCGGCGCCCGATAACCAGACCGTTCGGCAGCGTCCGCGAATCGAACACCTCGCCCACGGGGTCCGGCAGCATCGCGACAGTGCGGGTGTCGGCCGCGATGGCGCGCAGGCGGTCCGGGCCGAGCGTCAGGCGCTCAAGGAAGTAGGGGTCCAGTCCAGCCTCCCGGCCGTCGGCCAGGTCGCGCGCGTTGGCCTCCAGGATCGGCTCCTGGCGGGTCTCCAGGAGTTCGGCGATGCGGTTCAATGCCTCGTTCTTCGCCCCGGTCGAAAGCGTCGCCAGCCGCTTGGAGGCGGCTCGCGCCAGCGCCGCGCGTTCGCGCACAAGGGAAATCGCCGTGGTCATGCCCCCAGTGTACGGGATCGTGTGCGCGGCTGAAGCCCGCACTCGCTCGCGACCGGACAAGTTCTCAGTCGATGACCGCGACGACCTCAACCTCGATCAGCAGCCCTTCCATAGCCAGGCGGCTCACACCCACAAGGGTGCTGGCGGGCGGCCCGGCGCTGGGCGGGAAGCCCTTCCGCGCTTCGCGGATGGCGGCGAGTTTCGCATCGTCCAGGCCAACCACGTAGGTCGTCATCTTGACAACGTCCGAGAACGTCGCCCCGGCCGCGGTGAGGGCCGCGCGCACGTTGAGAAACACCTGGCGGGCCTGGGCGGCGATGTCGCTGCCAACGATCTTGCCGTCCGGGCCGAGGGCGATCTGGCCCGCGACGTAGACCGTCGTGCCGCCGGTCACCGCGACGACGTGGCTGTAGCCTCTGGCCGGCGACACTCCCTGCGGTATCGGATATTCCTTCATGGGTCACCTCCGTTGGCACGAGCATACCGGAGGCGGACGAAGCAAGCCGCTGGGGCCGCTGGCATCCGGTTTTCACCACGACGGGCCGGGGTCCCGCTTGCGGGTTACACGGCCCTGGAAGGGCGGATCTCGGCGTCCGTCAGGTAGCACGAGGGGTCCATGCCAAGGAAATCGCCCGTCGCGAATTCGGCCCGCGCCCGGAGGTTTCCGTTGCACATGGCCACGAACCGGCACGCCCGGCAGCGGCCGGGCAAGTGCGCCGTTCGATCCTTGAGGATAGCCATGCGCGGGTGGGCGGTATCTGCCCAGATCTCCCCGAAGGGACGCTCGCGCACGTTGCCCAGGCTGTAGTCCCAGGAGAACTGGTCGGCATGCACGGTGCCCCTGGGGTTGATCGAAGCGATCGCGATGCCGCTCTGATTCCCGCCGTTCCACTCGAGCAACTGGCGCAGCTCTCCGGCGCGGGCCGGGTCGCGCTTTTCGACCGCGAGATACAGGTACGCGTTGTCTGTGTGATTGCCGACGGTGAGGACCTCGTGATCGAGCCCGCGACGGCCGAAGTCGTCGCAGCGCTGGAAGATGTAGTCAACCGCCGCGCGCGTTTCCTCCGCAGTCAAATCGAACGAGGAGATGCCCCCGCCTCGGCCGGCGTAACCAAGGTGGTAAACGCAAATCCGGGGAATCTCCTCCTCCTCGACGAGGTCGAAGACGGCTGGCAGGTCCTGGAGGTTCTTCGCGTGGACCGTGAAGCGCAGGCCGGTGCGGACACCCGCTTCTCGGAGGCGCCGGATCGCCTCGAGCGAAGCGGCGAAAGCGCCGCGCTTCCCGCGAATCCTGTCGTGCGTCGGCTCCGTCCCGTCGAGGCTGATCCCGGCGTAGGTAAACCCGGCCTCGCGGATGCGGAGCGCCATCGCGCTATCGATGAGCGTGCCGTTCGTGCTGAGGACCGTCCGCAGCCCAAGTTGGCGAGCGTAGTCTGCGAACTCGAACAGCTCGGGGCGCATCAGCGGCTCCCCGCCGGAGAAAAGCACACTCGGCACCTTGTAGGCGGCGAGGTCGTCCAGCACCTTGTAGCACTCAGCGGTCGTCAGTTCGCCAGCGAACGGCTTGCTCGTGGCGCTGGCGTAGCAGTGCATGCACTTCAGGTTGCATTGGCCCGTGATGTTCCAGGCAACTACTGGCTTCTTGTCAGCACTGAAGTGGAGCAGGTGGGCGGGGCCACGCTGGGAAGACCGTCCGTAGCGCAGGACATCGCCTTCGGAGAGGCTGCCGTTGAGGAGCCGGGAGACGCTCAGCATGCTGCATGACCCCCATGGGGCTCGTAGACACAGGACGGGTCGCTCGCCAGGTAGTCGCCTGTCAGGGCGTAGGCGCGCGCGCGCGAACCACCGCAGACCGGCCTGTACTCGCAGACCGCGCACTTGCCCTTGAGGAGCGAACGGTCGCGCAGGTCACGGAAGAGCTGGCTCCCGCGGTAGATGTTGGCGAACGGCTGCTCGCGCAGGTTGCCGGCGGAAAGCGGCAGAAAGCCACTTGGGCAAACGTTCCCGGTGTGGTCGATGAAGGCGAAGCCGTCGCCGTCATTCACGCCCTTCATCGACATGCCCATCTCGCCGTGGAATGAATAACCGGCGCCCGCGACGTTCGGAAAAGACAAACGGGATGCCTTCCCGTCCGCGCCGCCGCCCTGCTCAACCTCGGCCCTGCGCCTTTGGATGACCACGCGACGGTAAGCCATCGCCGCCGTCGTGCGAATATCGTAGGGACTCGTCTTCGCGGCGTCATAGAGCCAGTTGAAAGCCCATTCGTGCTCTTCCGCGCTCACCATGTCGCTCGCCTCGCCTCGGCCCGTCGGCACAAGAAAGAACACGCTCCACATCACCGGCCCGAATCGTTCAATGAGTCTCGCGATTTCCGGCAGCCGCCCGATCGAATGCCGGGAGACCGTTGTCCCTACCTGCAAAGCGAGCCCGGCGTCCTGGATCGACTCCAGGATCCGCAACGTCCGTTCGAACGAGCCGCGCACGCCACGAAACGCATCGTGCGATGCCGCGTCCGGCCCATCCAGGCTGATCTGGATTCGGGAGACGCCAGCATCTCGCGCCCGCTCGATCGCCGCCCGCGTGCACCGGGCCGTCGCCGAGGGCGAAAAGGCCACGCGCAGCCCTCGCGACGCCGCCCGTTCGATAATCTCGAAACAATCGGGCCGCATCAGCGGGTCGCCCCCGGTGACGATCAGGATCGGCCCACCAATATCCACGATCTGGTCGATGACGCCGAACGCTTCAGCCGTGCTTAGCTCGCCCCCGTCACGGCGAGGCTGCGCCTCGGCCCGGCAATGGATGCAGGCCAATGCGCAGGCCCTCGTAATCTCCCACGCCACCGTGAACGGAGCGCGCGCGAAATCGGTGGATGCGAAGTCCGGGCGGGTGCTGGATCCCTGAGAGGAAGGTGGTGTCGTCACAGGGAGGCTCTAGCCCGCGGTTCGTCGCCTGGTGAGCTAAGAACTATCATTTCTATCAAATTACGCCTTACCTTCTGTGTCGCCGATAGCTTTAGCAACCTTCCGCGATGTATAGCAGACTGCACGTGGGCGGTCAATTTGCTCCCGGCCCCACCGCCCGGCGGCGGCGCGGGGAGTCGTCTGGCCAAGTCCGAGGCAGGTAGCCATCGACCCCGCCGCACCGCCGCCGCTATGCTGTCGCGATTGAAATGAACGCAGCAGCAACCGGACCAGATGGTGCCGCAGCAAGGGCGTGGACCGCATGACCGCGGCCCAATTGCCCGCGAAAGGCGACACGCCCGAGACCGCGACACCCCTCCTCTCGGTGCAGGACGTGCACAAGCGCTTCCACCACAACGAGGTGCTGAAGGGCATCAGCCTGGACGTGGCCGTGGGTGAAGTGATCGCCATCCTCGGCCCATCGGGCTCGGGCAAGTCCACCCTCCTCCGCTGCATCAACCACCTTGAAAAGATCGATGCCGGCCGGATCTACTTCCGGGGCGCGCTCGTTGGCTTCCGAGAGGTGAACGGCAAGCTCAAGGCGCTCCCCGAATCGGAGGTGGCACTCGTCCGGCGCGAGATGGGCATGGTCTTCCAGCGCTTCAACCTCTTCCCCCACCTGACCGCCCTCGGCAACGTCATGGAGGCGCCAGTCCAGGTCCTCGGGCGGTCGAAGGACGCGGCCCGCGAAACCGCCGTCGCCATGCTCACCCGCGTGGGCCTGGCGGCGAAGCTGGACGCCTACCCGGCTCAGCTCTCCGGCGGCCAGCAACAGCGCGTTGCCATCGCCCGCGCACTCGCCATGAACCCGGCCCTGATGATGTTCGATGAAGCCACGAGCGCGCTCGACCCCGAACTCGTGGGCGAGGTGCTGGAGGTGATGCGCCTGCTCGCGGCCGAAGGGATGACCATGCTCGCCGTCACCCACGAAATGGGCTTCGCCCGCGAAGCCGCCCACCGCGTCGTCTTCATGGACGAGGGCGTCATCCAGGAAGAAGGCACCCCTGAAGCGTTCTTCGGCAACCCCCGCACGGAGCGCGCCCGCACCTTTCTGCGCCGCGTCTCGAAATAGCTGTCGGCCATCGGCTGTCGGCTGTCGGCTGCCGCGCCGCCTCGCATTCCTCGTTCCCCATTCCTCATTCCTTCGGTACGAACCGCACCACACCAGCCGCCGGCCAGGAATTCTCGCCGCCGCGAGCCTCTCCCCTATCGTCCACCCTCTATCGTCTACCCCGGCCGCCCCTCCTCAGTCGCCCACGCCGAACGCACCCGTGCCCATCCGCCGTCCGCGCCACGAATCCGAGCCGCGCCCGTAAGAAAGCGGCTGCCAGGCAAGCCGCCGCCCGTCGGCCCTCCGCCACTGCGTCCGTACCGCGCACGTCAGTAAGCGGTGGGATGCCCGGCCAACTCGCGTCAGTAGCGCCACTGTCGACGAGCTCGGCGATGCGACGGAGTTTCGCTGTCCCTTACGATGTGCGGACGTAAACAGGGGCGTGCGCAAGGTTTAGGAGGGTGACTTGAGTCGGAGCAGAATGGAATTCTCAGTAGGCATTGCGATCGACGAGGAGGTGAGGACTGCTTCGGGCCTTGTCCGTCTCGGGTTGGCCGCAGTACAGGCGACAGGGCCGGGCAATGACTTCTATCACCTTCCCATGCTCCTCCTAAGCCAGGGTTTCGAACGGCTTGGGAAACTCGTGCTTTCGCTCCGCCTGCGAGAGACCGCGGGTGTCGGACATCACCCGCGCGGTTACCGTCATGATCTCAAGAAGATCGTCAATGATGTCATCGCAGACTGTTTTCCCAGCGACTATCGACGACGGCCGATCGCTGAGGATGACCTTCAGTTTCTGACAAACGACAGGATGCTTTGGTCGTTTCTGGACGTGCTACATACGTTCGCAAACGAGGCTCGATACTGGAATCTCGACGCAGCATCGAACGGTACGACCAGGAGCTGTCAACGGCTATGGACACTGCCACGGGATGCTTTGGTGTCCGATGACACCCGGATCCGCAGCCTGCTGATGACCGCGGAAGGAGCCCGGGAAGGCTACTGGATCATGAACCAACAGGTCGTAATTCTCTTCGAACGGTTCGCTCGCGCTCTAAGCCGCCTCTTCATGCTTGGTCCGTTGGGGGACACCGGCCGGTCGCTGGGCGTCCCGCTTCGCCTGTTCTACTCGCTGACTGACGAGGATCTGGGCAAGCGAGACTATCGGCGTGAGCCGTGGGTTCCGGCAGCGACACTCTAAACGTGCCGCGGATTTGCAGGGCAACGGCGTGTGGAACCACGCGCCGGGCTCATCTGTCCTGCCGCAGGAAACCCAGAATCTTGCCCCTCACCCCAGCCTA
>PNKC01000015.1 GCA_013822275.1 Anaerolinea sp.
TGCGCGAAGATCGGCCTGCTGACCGTGGTGCTGCCGCCGGAGGACATCCAGCGGCTGATGGCGCGCTCGGAAGAGCTGCCGGGGTCGGAGCTGGTGGTGGACCTGGCATCGCAGACGGTTTCGACCGCCGACGGCAGCTTCAGCCGCAAGTTCGACATCGACCCCTTCGTGAAATACACGCTGACCGAGGGGCTGGACGACATCGGGCTGACGATGAAGGAACAGGACGCCATCGATACGTTCGAAGCGACGCGCTCCGAGCTATACCCGCGGACGCCGGTGACGGCATGAGCCGGCGCCCCGGCCAGGGCATCGCGGCGGCGCGCCGCAACTTCAAGGAGTTCGACGCGCCCTTCGGCACGAAGCTGAAGATGCTCCTGCGCAACAACTGGACGAAGGTGCGCACGCGCAGCAACTGCTGCGGTAACGATGGCGAGCCCGGCTGCTGAGTGGCGGAAGCGGCGCCCCGTGAGGGCGGAGCGTAGTCCCGGGTCCCGAGTGTGCAGGGGATTGAAACCGGCCGCCCGGCATTAGTATCCTGCGCGGCATGAAAGCTCAAGTCAGCGCACGGATCGCCCGGCCGGTTGGTGACGTGTGGACCTTCGTTGCCCACCCCGCCAACATGCAACGCTGGGTTTCGGGAGTGGATGAGCCTCCGCTGGTGGACGGCTCGGAGGCATCCGTGGGCACCCGCTTTCGGATGAATTACCGGTACGGTGGCCGGACGCACGACGTGCTCGCCGAGGTTGTCGCGTCGGACCCGCCGCGAAAGCAGACGGTCAGGTGGATTGAGGGCCCTTTCCCTTTCGAAGGCAGCGTCGAACTCGGGGGCGATGACGGGGGCACGATGGTGACCCGGACAGTCAGCGCCGGGGCGGATAGCCGGGTGACAGCAATCATGTTCGCCGTCGCGGGACCGCTGCTGCGGAAGCTCATGGGCCGCCAGATACGTCAGGACCTTGACCGCCTGCAGGCCGCGCTGGAGTCAGGAGCCCGCGCTAACCCGTAGCGCCCCGGCCGGCCAGCAGCGCTCGCGCTTCATCCACCGCGGCTGACGGCGCGGCGAGTTCGAGGGCCTGGGCGGCGATTTTGCGCTTCGTCGGCGAGGTCTCGCGCTTGAGGGCGGCGAGGAGCGCGGCGATGAGGTCGTCGCGGCGGCGGGCGATGGCGGCGGCGGCGAGGTAACCGAAGATCTCGTCCTGGCCGTGGCTTTGAAATATCCAGCGGGCAAGGTCCGCCAAGAACGGGCCGGGGGGCTGTTCCAGGATAAAGTCGCAAAGGCCGAGCAGCACGATTTCGTTCCGACTGGAGAAGCAGAGTGCCAACAATGCCTCGATCTGATCCGCAGGGACCGAACTGAGTCCCCTGAGGCATTCGGCAAGGACTTCTGCATGGCCCTTTTCGAAGTGGGCCTGGATGTAGAGTGCGAGCGCCACCGTTTCGCCGTTGGATGCGAGAACGCGGGCTGCGGTGAGCGCGGGCTCGGCCGCCATCCGGTCTGCATCTTCGTCCGCGAGCATCTGCGCGGCACGCATGTTCGCGGCGGCCGGCTCAAGTACTCCCATCAGGACGAGGCCGGCCGCCCGGATCGCGGCGCCATCACCGTTCGGCGTGTGTTCCACTGTCGATGCCGCCTGGTCGGCAAGGCCGAAGTCCTCCGCGTTGCGGAGATTGCAGAGGACGTTGAGGATTTCGACTCGCATGGCTCCGCCGGCATCACGGCGCTTGCCGTCCTGGGCGTAGTACTCGTACAGCTCGCGCAGCACTTCGTGGTCTTCCGTGCGGACGTTTGGTCCGAGGGCCCGGAGGGCGGCGGTGAGGAGCTCGGGATTGCCCTCGGTTGGCAGGATTTCGAGGGCGAAGTCGCGTGCCGCACCGGCGTCGGAGCGGAGGGCGCGGAAACGGTCCAGCTTGCGCCGGACTTCCGCCGACGATGCCACCACGCGTTTCATTCCGGGACTGTACCCGCGTGCCATCCTTCAGCGAAAGGGCGCAGGACGATTGCCGGGGAACGCCCGGTGGGGCATCCTTCCGCGGAAGGACGGGCGATGGATAAGGAACACCTCGAAGGGCTGCAGTCGCTGTACTCCGGGCGGTACTGGGGACTCGTGGGGATCGAAACCGTGGCCGCCGAGCGCGGGCTGGTCACGAACCGGGTGAAGCTGCGCGAAGAGCACCTGAACTACAACCACGTCGTCCACGGCGGCGTCATCTCGAGCCTGATCGATTCGGCGGCGGGCGGGGCGGTGCGGACGACGCGCACTCCCGACGAGATAAAGGCGCGGCCTCATGCGACCAGCGACCTGCATGTCGCCTACCTCTCGCCCGCCAGCGGCACGGAACTGACGGCTGTCGCGAAAGTCATCAAGGCGGGCCGGACGGCGATCTTCACCGAGGTGGACGTGACGGACGACCAGGGCCGGACAGTGGCACGTGGGATGGTGACGTTCGTCATCGGCGCCGGGCCGCCCGTCCTTTCGCCGAAGGATTGAGAATGAGCCCGGCGGCGCCGCGGATAGCCATCCACGTTCACGACACGGGCGGGCCGCGGCCGCTGCCACCCTGCCCGTACGAGTTCCCGTCGCCACTGAAGGCGCCGGCTGACGGTTTCGTGGGCTATGGCCGGGACTTTGCGCCATCGACGGTGATCGCCGCCTACCGCGAGGGCATCTTTCCGTGGCCGCACCCGGAGGAGGAGTACCTCTGGTTCTCCCCTGACCCGCGCGCGGTGATCGAATTCGACGGGCTGCACATCTCCGCCCGGCTGGCGCGGACGATCAGGCAGGGCCGCTTCCGCGTGACGATGAACGCGGCCTTCGAAGCCGTGCTCGAAGGCTGCGCCGAACGCGGGCCGGACGAAGGGACCTGGATAACGCCCGCCTACTGTGATGGATACCTGGCCCTCCACCGCCTGGGCTGGGCGCACAGCTTTGAAGTTTGGACGGTGGAGGGCGAGCTTGCGGGCGGGCTGTACGGCGTCGCGATCGGCGGCTTGTTCGGGGCGGAGTCCATGTTCCACCGCGTCACGGACGCATCCAAGGTCGCGCTCGCCGCCCTGGTGCAACGCGCGCGCGACGCCGGCGCCGGCCTCATCGATGTCCAGGTAATCTCAGACCACACCCGCCGCCTGGGCGCGGTAGAAATCCCGCGGCGTGAGTACCTGCGCCGGGTGGCGGAGTTGCGGGATCGGGGGGTGCGGTGGAGCGGGGGTGAGGAATGAGGAATGGGGAATGAGGAATGAGGAGTGGCCGGGCGAGATCGTGCTGGCTTACAATTGGCTGAGGATGGCGACGTGAGTCATTACCACATCAATATCTTCTACAGCCCGGACGACGGGTGCTACGTCGCCGACCTGCCTGACTTCGAATACTGCTCCGCCGTGGGCGATACGCCGCAGGAAGCCTTGGCGGAGTTGCTTATCGCTCGTGACGCGTGGCTCGCGGCGGCCCGCAAGGCCGGTGACCCGATTCCCGAGCCGCGGTGCCGGCCGGTGGGGTGAGAGGACGTGGGAGAAGAGCTTGCGAGGTGTCGTAGGAAGCTCTGGGCCCGCTCACTCACGACTGCGAACTCGTCAGGCCCAACGGAACACTGGGTGGCCGCTGATTGACAGAACGAACATGTGTTCGACAACAGTTCTGGCAGAGTGGTAGGCTTGGCACTATTCTAAAGGCGAGGTTAGCCGTGGAGGGAATCGTTCCTGGGCGGCTTCGAGCCGAATTAATCGACCCCGGTAAGCAAACAACGCATCAAGTCTATGTTGGCGACGCTCGCCAGCTCAGTTTCATCCCGGACGAGAGCGTTCATCTCGTTGTCACGTCACCTCCGTATGGCGGCCTAAAAGAGTATCCGCCGTCCCAAGGACAGCTCGGCAACCTGGACTCGTACGATGAATTCCTCGCGGAGATGGACAAGGTGCTTTCTGAGTGGCAACGGATCCTCGTGCCCGGCGGCCGTGTGTGTGCGGTCATTGGTGACATTTGCCTGTCACGGCGGCGTGCCGGACGGCATCGAATCCTCCCGCTTCCGTCCGACATCCAGGTGCGTGCGCGCAGTCACGGACTTGACGCCCTCACGCCGATCATGTGGTTGAAGGTTGCGAACATCACCCTTGAAGCCAGCCGTAGCTCGAGGTTCCTTGGGAAACCTTACCTGCCCGGGGGAGTGGTAAAGAACGATCGGGAAACCATCGTCCTCCTGCGGAAGCCGGGAGGATACCGAAAGCCGACCTCCGATATGGAGACCAGAAGCAAGATCGCCAAGGAAGACTACTTTGCGTGGTTTCGACCAATGTGGACCGACGTGACGGGAGCAAGTACCAAGCACCATCCGGCGCCCTACCCACTGGAGATTCCGCGTAGGCTCATTCAGATGTACTCATTCGTCGGCGATATTGTCGTTGATCCGTTCGGCGGAACGGGAACGACTGCTGAGGCCGCCTTCCTTTGTGGCAGAAACTCTATATCCGTCGATGTGCAGGATGCCTACGTGACTTCGTCAGTTTCTCGCCTCCAGCGCTTGCTTCCAATACCGCCCCCGCCTCCCGGCGCTGTCGGCGCGATGCAAGGGTCCATCCTCGGCCTGGCGGCGACGTAAGCACATGGATGGACCAGCCATAATCGCCAGGAGCATGTCTTTGCCGTTCACGAAAGACGTGCGAGGGCGTGCGTGGCAGTACCATAGTCGGAGCGACCGCCACTCCAAGATCGCATGCTGGGCGATCATGTTCGACTTGCTGCGCGAGTGCCCCTTGCTTGCAGGCCACGTCGAAAGGAGTGTCGTCGGGTTCGGAATCAATCACGAGATGAGGGAGTTCACCACCAACCGCAAGAAGAACCTGGATCTCGTCATATGTACACCCCGTGAGGGACAAGGGGAGCCGCTGCCTGGCAAGGCGTTCGCCGAGTTGGTGTCCGCCTACGGAGTTGCGCTTTCTGACGATGAGATGGCCAGCCTTCGATCGCTGCCGCCCTTCCTTCAGCGGCCAACAGGATCGGTTCGGGTTGCTCTCGAGGCGAAGGCTGCGATGACCGCGCACATCCGGGCCATTCCCCGGCTGTTCGACGAGCTTAACTCCAGTCACCTCACTATCCACGCATCCTCGGACGTGGCGCTGGCCGGGGGATTCGTAATGATCAACACCGCCGCAGAATTCATCAGCCCTGACCTGAACAAGTCCACGACGCCGGGGCCCGATGTGGTCTCCGCCAATCAGCCACACGGAGCGGAGCGAGTATTGGAAAAGATCCAGCAGATTCCGCGCCGGGCACGCGCTGGTCAAGACGGGTTTGATGCGTTTGGCGTGCTTCTGATCAGCATGCGAAATGATGGTGGCCCCGTGACCGTTGTTCCGGGACCTGACAATGGCGGAGCCGTCTTCCGGTACGAGCAGATGGTTCGCCGGCTCGCTCAACTGTATGAGGCTCGTTACAACGCCTGAGTGAACGGACTGTGGCAGCGCGCACGTCTCCTCCGAAGGGGCGCGGACGAGAGACAGCGTCGTCTAGAGTGACTTGGTCTCCCGCCCGTGCGGCCCAAAGTCTGTTGATGCCACCCGCCCCTCGGTGCTAACCCCCGCGCCGTGCGACCCTGCCTGAAATGCCCACGAACGAAGCCCGCAGCGCACGACCAGAGCCGCCCAGGCCGGGCAACAGCGTGGAGGTGTTGGAACGCGCGAAACGCGGTAATAACGCAAAATCAAACACTTTTGGCCAGCCGCCGACGGCCGACAGCCGACAGCCGACGGCCAGCACCCTACGTTCGCTTGAACAGCCCCATCAGTGCCGCTTTCTCCAGGGTTTGGAAGTGGAGGTTGAAGCCTACGACCGCCGCCGAGGTGTCGGCCGTTACCGGGAGGGTTTCGGCTGCGACTGCATGGACGGTGAAGAGGTAGCGATGGGGGTGGTCGTTTGGCGGCGGGCAGGGGCCGCCGTAGCCGGGCTTGCCGAAGTCCGTCCGCACCTGCAAAGCGCCGGCCGGGAGCTTGCCACTCGCCGGGTTCCCGGCGTCGAGGGCCAGTTCGGTCACGCTGGCGGGGATGTTCACGACCACCCAGTGCCAGAAGCCGCTGCCGGTAGGGGCATCGGGGTCGAAGCAGGTGACGGCGAAACTCTTTGCCCCCGCGGGCGCGTCTTCCCACTTGAGCTGCGGGGATTTGTTGCCCCCGGCGCAGCCAAAGCCGTAGTCGGCCGACAGGACGTGGTCCATCGGCAGGTAGTCGCCATCCTTGAAGCTGGTACTCGAGACTCGCATGGGTGTTCCTCTTTCCAGGTAGAGTCAGTGGTTTGGGCACAGAATCTACACATGGGCCGCGGGTGGCAAGTGGCGGGGTGGGAGTGACGGAGTGCCGGACTCTTCGTGGCCAACGGCCAACGGCCAACCGCTAACCGCCAACGGCCTTCTCATTCCTCATTCCTCATTCCTCATGCCTATACTCAATCCATGCGCATTCTCGCCATCGACATGGGCACCGGCACCCAGGACATCCTCCTGTTCGATTCGGACAACGCGGTTGAGAACAACGTGAAGATGATCCTGCCTTCGGCGACGGAGATTGCCGCCCGGCGCATCCGGCGGGCGTCGAAGGAAGGGTGCGCGGTGGCGCTGACCGGCGTCGTTGCGGGCGGCGGCCCATGCAGCTGGGCATTGGAAGACCACATGAAGGCTGGCGGCAAGGCCTACGCCACCCCGGAAGCCGCCCAGACCCTGAACGACAACCTGGACGAGGTCCGCGCGGATGGTGTCATCATCGTCCCGGAGGACGAGCTACGCGGTATCGACGCGGTGCGTATCCCGATGCGCGACCTCGACCTGGACGCCATCCGTACGGCCCTCGCGGCGTTTGAGGCGGGCACCGGGTTTGATGGCGTGGCGTTGAGCTGCCTGGACCATGGCGCCGCGCCGCCGGACGTCAGCGACCGGCTTTTCCGGTTCGAACACCTGCGCCGGACGGTGGAAGGCCGCAACGACCTCCTGGCATTCGCCTCGCTGCCGGAGGACCTGCCCGAGTACCTGACGCGGGCGCGGGCGATGGTGCACTCCGCCGGCGGTGAAGTGCCGGCGGCGTTCATGGACACGGGCCCGGCGGCGGCATTCGGCGCGATTCATGATGAGCAGGTCGCGCGCGAGCAGGAACGGGTTGTGTTGAACCTGGGCAACATGCACCTGCTTGGCTTTCACCTGCGCGGGCGCAAGATCGCCAGCCTCTTCGAACACCACACGGGCGAAGTCAGCGCCGAACAGATCGTCCGCTTTACGCAGCGGATGGCGAGTGGCGAGTTGGAACAGACCGAGATCTTCACCAGCAAGGGCCACGGCGCTTACCATGCCGACCGCTCGCTGGTTAGCCGGTCGCTGCCGCCGATGGTTGCCGTCACCGGCCCGCGCCGCGAGAAGGTACGGGGGACCGCGTTGAAGCCCTACTTCGCGGCGCCTTTCGGCGACATGATGATCTCAGGCTGTTTTGGGCTGCTGCGCGGGTTTGCCCAGGTTTACCCGTGGGCGCGGGATGCGGTCGATTCCCGGCTGGGCGCGCTGGAGGACGCCTGATGCTGCCTGAACTGCGGGTGTTGCTGGAGCGCGCCGAGGCTCGTCGCGCCTCGCTTGACGGGCTGCTCGACGCCCTGCCAGCGGACTACTGGGGCCGTGTGGCTGCTGGTGAAGCCTGGTCGATCCAGGACCAGGTGGCGCACCTGGCCGGCAGCGAAGCGCTCATCGGGGCGATGCTGCGCGAGGTCGCGGGTGGCGCAATGCGGGTCTGGGTTGGCGGGATCGAACATCCCCAGGGGCTGATTGAGATGCGAGAACGCGCCCTGGACGTTTGGAAGGGCGCAAGTGTGGACACGGTACGGAAGGCTGCCGCCGGATCGCGCCAGGCGCTCGCGGAGTGCCTGGCAGCGCTGGTCCACCGGCATCTCGACGCCACGGTCCATGTGGCGGGCGCCATGGACCGCTGGGGCGGACCCCTGGCATGGCCATTGCGCGAATACCTTGCGACGTGGACGGCCCACGACCCCGAACACGAGGCGAGCATCCGCAGCGCCATGACGACGCCTCCAGACCTCTCGACCGTCGCCCTCACGCAGAGGCTGCGCGGTTAAGCGGACCTGCGAAGCGGCCCTGAGCGGACGCTGTTCTTGCCGTTCCGTTTGGCGGTGAGGAGGAGGTCGTCGGCGCGGCGCAGGACGGATTCGGCGGTTTCCCCCGGCCGGCGCGCGGCGCAGCCCACCGAGACTGATGTCGGCGTGGTTTCGGCGACAGCCTGGCGGAGGCGCTCGGCCACCGCGATGGCATCGTTCAGACTGGTGCCGGGCATGGCGACCACGAACTCTTCGCCGCCATAGCGCGCGAGGCGGTCTTCCGGGCGGATACACTCGGAGAGCGTCCGGGAGACGTTGACCAGGACCTGGTCGCCGAAGAGGTGGCCATGATCGTCATTGAGCCGCTTGAAGTCGTCCAGGTCCAGCATGAGGACGGAGAACACCCCGTCCTCATCGGCCGCGAGGTCGGCGAGCCGTTCGAGGAAGGTGCGGCGGTTGGCGATGCCGGTGAGGGGGTCGGTCTCGGCGAGGCGGCGGGCTTTGCGTTCGGCGCGGCGCCAGGCCCCTCCGATCGCGTGGGCGAGGACGGCCATCGCGCCCGTAAGGAAGACCATCGTGAGAAGGTTGCCATCCAGCGTGGGCGTGGCCGCGTGCAGCGAAATGAGGACCCGGCCGGCCACCAGGTTCG
Organism: Anaerolinea sp.; assembly: GCA_013822275.1. Taxonomy (GTDB): domain Bacteria; phylum Chloroflexota; class Dehalococcoidia; order Tepidiformales; family Tepidiformaceae; genus PNKC01. The sequence continues at coordinate 8,725 of PNKC01000015.1, forward strand.
CGACGATGAACCCCGCCACAACCGCGTAGTTAAGGCCTTCGTACCTCCGGGCATAGCCGACCAGGGCGTAGAGGTAGACCGCCCAAAGGGGGTTATTGTGGTCGCCGATGGCGATCCAGCCGGCGGTGATGCAGGTAACGTCGCAGAGCGGTGTCGCGAACTCCACCCACGCCAGCGGGCGCCCGGGCATCCGGAAGCGGAGGACGTACCAGGTATGGAAGACGTGATAGGAGACGATCCAGCCCACCGTCCACGTGCGGATCGCGCCGTCGACGCCGAAGACGCCCAGGTAGGCGCCGACGGAGAAGAAGGCCGCGATGCCCACCTGGAGGACGAGGACCTGGACTTCAAGCCGCGCCCGTTCACGGGCGTCAATGCCTGGCAGTCCGGTGGGTTGCCCCGACCACATGATCGTTCGTCCTTCGTGGTGTTAATCCTACTTTCGACACGTTTCAGCAACCGCCAAGGTTGAGGGTTGGTGACGGGAAGCACTGGTTTCTTCACCGGGTTGGACTCTTGCCGATGATCGACGAACCCGCATAGAGGTGACGACTCAGGGAAGGACCGTCACCGGCACGCGCGGCCGGCCAAAGAGCCCGACGGCCACACCCGCAAGGATGAACGGACCGCCGATCAGCACAGCCCGAGACGGGTCTTCGCCGAGGATGGGGATGGCAAGGAGCGTTGCAGCGACCGGTTCGCCCATATTGGTAATGCTCACCGTGACCACCCGGAAATGCGCCAGCGCCCAGTTGAACGCGGTGTGGCCAATCACCTGGGGTACCAGGGCAAGGAGGACCATGAACGTCCAGGTGTCCGCTTCGAACCCGGACGCCTGGCGCCGGAAGATGGCGACAAGCCCCCAGAGGGCGACGGCTGCGAGGCCGTAGACGGCCGCCGAATAGATGGCCGCCCCCATCTCAGGGCGGAGGTGACGTCCGATGGTCCGGTAGGCCGCGGCGAGGAAACCCCCCAGCAGGGCAAGTGCGTCGCCGCCCAGGTGGCCTGGGCTCTGGGCGAAATCTCGCCCTCCGATGATGAGCAGGCCGGCGGTCGCGAGCGCGATCCCCCAGTATTCGTTGGTGCGTGGCGACTCTTTGAGGAAGACGAAGCCGAGCGCTGCCGCGAGGAGCGGCTGCATGGCGACGATGACAACGCTGCTGCCGACCGAGGTCCGCTCCAGCGAGGCGAACCAACTCCAGAAGTGGCCGGCGAGGAAGAGGCCGCTGAGCGCGAGCCACGGCCAGGCGGCACGAGATGGCAATATGTCCCGCCCCGTTTTCAGGCGGAAGAGCGCAACGCCGCCGACAACGCCGGTTGCGATGAGGAGCCGGTAGGCGGCGATGGTGAGCGGCGGCGCCTCATCCGCCAGGCGGACGAAGATCGCGGCCCAGGCCGTGGCGCTGACGCCCGCGAGGAGGACCAGCGGGCCCCAGTTTGGGGCCGCCGCCTCAGATACCCGGACCACGCGAAGTTGCGGCGGAGAGCCGGCCGAGTTCCGTTGAGGGTGGGCGCCCGTCGATGTACTCCTCGACGATTGCCTGCCAGGGGCCGCGGGCGTGGAGGCCGGCCATCAGGCCCGCCAGGCCGAAGTTGATCCGCGTCAGGAAGACCATCCCTTCCGGGACGTTGCAGTGCTTGTTGATCTGGCCGCCCCTCCCCGTGGTCATCGTGTTGCGGCGGACCATCTCCGCCGCGAGCGCGGGGGTGAAGGTGACTTCCGCCGCGAGGATTGGCGCCCAGTACCAGTGCATGTGCTCGTAGAGTTCGCCGGTGGTGAACGGGGCGCCGGGGCGGAGGATGCCCAGCGCTTCAGCGGCGGCCCGCCAGCCTTCCAGGTCCCCGGCGATGAGCGCGCGCACCACGCGCTTGAACCCGTCCAGGGTGGATTCGGAGAATTCGGCGACGCAGCCGTAGTCCACGAAGCCCACCTTGCCGTCTTCCAGCAGCAGGTAGTTCCCGGGGTGAGGGTCGCCGTTGAAGAGGCCATGGCGGTAGAGGCTGCCGAAGCAGAACCGGTAGACGATCTCTCCGATGCGGTCTCGTTCCGGCTGGGGAAGCGTCTTCGCGAAGGCGAACGGCTTGCCCTGGAGCAACTCCTGGACGATGACCGTGCTCCGCGTCAGTTCGTGATAGACCTTCGGCACGCGAACGAATGCGTGGCCCTCGAAGGCGTCAGCGAAGCGCTGCTGCGACGCCGCTTCGCGAAGGTAATCGAGTTCACCGCGGATGCCTTCCTTGAGGTCGGCGACGATGGGGCCGGCGTCAAGGCCGCGGGCGATCATCGCCGAGAGGCCGATCATGAACCCCACGTTGGCAAGGTCGTGTTCGATCGCTTCGCGGACTCCCGGGTACTGGACTTTGACGGCTACCTTCGTCCCATCGTCCAGCTCGGCCCGGTGGACCTGGCCGATGGATGCGGCGGCGAACGGTATCTTCTCGAACTTCCGGAAGAGGCGCTGCGGGGACGTGCCGTACTCGCGCTCGAAGACTTCCTCGACGAGGTGGTAGGACATGGGCGGCGCGTTCGATTGAAGACTGGCGAGCTGGGCCGCCATCTCGTCCGGCAGGACGCCCGTCATGAGCGAGAGCACCTGGCCCACCTTCATGACCGCGCCCTTCATGTCGCCCATGGTGCGGGTGACGTCTTCGGCGGTCTGGAGGACGAAGCGTTCGCGCTTGCGGCGCTTCCGTTCGCCCCAGGCGAGGTAGGTGCCGGCCCAGCGAAAGGCGGCGCTGCCCGCGAGCCGGGCCGGTTTCAATGAGCGTTTGACGCGTCCGCCGTGGACGGCGCGCCTGCCGGGGTGCTGTTTTGCCACCCGGCCAGTGTGCCAGCGGCGGGCCTCGCGCGCCTCTCGCCCTTCAGCGGCGGCGGGCGCTGCCGTATGCGTTGGTAAGCGGATGGGAAACGGCGCCACAGAAATGCCGCTTTCCATCTACTGACTCTATACATCCATAGCCGATAGTAGAGAGTAACGCTTCGCGATGCAGTCGCGGAGCATGGTGGAGAGGGGGACCCGCCATGAGTGGCATTTTCTACGACCCGAAGGGGCGGCAGCTGCGTTCCGTGCGCGGCACGCCGGATGCGGGTTGGACGCTGGTCACGCACAACCTGAACGCCGGCATGCACCAGTGCCGGCGGATTATGCGTGAGTGGCTGCCCGCCGATGAACTGACGCGCATCGACTGGAGCCTGGCGGAAGAACCCCGCTCCGCCTGAGGCTCCGTACAATGGCGGCAATGACCGCCTCTCTGCGGCACCTTATCCAGCGGGTTGAGTCCACGCCGGAGCCGCTCGTCGTGCGCTGCGACGACGGCGCGCCCTTCGCCGGGCCGGTGGTTGTGCTCCCGTCGGCGTTCAACCCACCCACGCGCGCCCACATCCATCTGCTTGAGACCGCCGCGCGGTCACTTGAGGCGACGCCCGCCGCGCTGCTGACGACGAAGAACGTGGCCAAGGAGGCCCACGGTGCGGACCATCTCCAGCGGGTTGAGATGCTGCTCGCCGCCTGCCGGTCGCTTCCCAGGCTGGCGGTGCTGGTCTCCAACCAGGCGCGGATCATCGACCAGGCTGCCGTGCTGAGCGCGGCCTTCCCGCTGGCCGAGTTCGCCATGGTGGTTGGCTACGACACGCTCGTGCGACTTTTCGACCCCATGTACTACGCGGACATGGAGGCCGAGCTGGGGCTGTTCTTCGCAGCACATCGTCTGGTCGCGACGAACCGCGCGGAGCACGGCATCGACGAGGTGGAAGCGTATCTCGCCAGCGTGCCGGCGGCATTCCAGGGGCGGATCCTCGCCCTCGCGATCGATGACCACCACGCTTCGCTGTCTTCCACTGCCGCCCGGGGGCACGCTGCGCAAGGTGTCGATAGTCACGCGCTGTTGCCGGAGGTGGCGGAGTACGTGCGGAGACATCGGCTGTACCGGGAGTGAGGGGTGACGGAGTGACGGGGTGACGGAGTGCGCGCGCCGGTTGGCCGCGCTTAGCCGGTGATGGCGCCGATGTCGGGGCCGCCGCTGGTGGAGACGATTCCTCGCGATTCCAGCGCCGCCACGTCCGCTTCCGTCAGCCCGAGGAGTTCCGCGAGGACGGCCGCGGTGTCCTGGGCGAAGTCCGGCGGGGGGCCTTTGATCCCGCTTTCGCCGCGCGACATCTTCACAGGGCTGTTGGCGATGGGGATCGTGCCCGCGCGCGGGTGGGTCACTTCACGGACCATGTCACGGGACTTCACCTGGGGGTCGTCGAGCATCTGAGGGATGGTGTTCACCGGCCCGCAGGGGATGCCAGCAGCTTCGAGGTCATCCAACCATTCGCGGCTCGTCCGTGTGCGGAAGGCGGCCACGAGGATTGGCTCCAGCTCGGAGTGGCGCTGTGTTCGCCGTGGCCCGGTGTCGAAGCGGTGGTCGTCGATCAGGTCTGGCAGGCCAAGGATGCCGCAGAGGACCTGCCACTGGTTCTCCTCGCCGAAGCCGAGGGCGACGACGATGTAGCCGTCGGCGGTGGGGAAGGCCTGGAATGGGGTCGCGCTCGGGTGGCGCGTGCCGATCGGTTCGGGCGCCTTGCCCGTGACGTGGTAGCGCATGATCGCGTTCTCCAGCACCGCGACCTGGCAATCGAGGAGGCTTATATCGATGGCCTGCCCCTTGCCCGTCTTTTCGCGGTCGTGGAGCGCGGCGAGGATGCCGACCGCCGTGAACAGGCCACCGGTGACGTCCCCGTAAGAGACGCCCGGGCGGACTGGCCCGCCGCCGGGTTCGCCAGTGATCGACATGATGCCGCCCATGCCCTGGACGACGATGTCGAGCGCGGGGCGCTCACGGTAGGGGCCGGTCTGGCCAAAGCCGGATGTGCTGGCGAAGATCAGCCGGGGGTTGCGGGCGGCGAGCGTTTCGTAGCCGATGCCGAGGCGGTCCATGGTGCCGGGCGTGAAGTTCTCCATGACCACGTCCACCTTTTCGGCCAGGCGGCGAAAGAGGTCCTTGCCTTCTGCGGTGCGGAGGTCGATGGAGATGGAGCGCTTGCCACGGTTCACGCTGAAGAAGTAGCCGCTCCAGCCGTTCTGGTACGGGCCGGTGGTGCGGGCGACATCGCCCCAGGGCGGGCGTTCCACCTTGATCACGTTGGCGCCCAGATCGCAGAGCACCATGGAGGCGAACGGCCCGGCGAGCACCCAGGTCAGGTCAAGGATAGTGATGCCTTCGAGGGGACGGGACATGGGGTGCTCCCTGGCGAATCCGTGGTTGTGCGCGGTTGGCCCAGATTACCGGAGATGCGAGGGATGAACCCGCCGGTTGCTCTCGCGCGGGGTTGCTGGGGCTGGTACCTTCCTGATCCCATGAAACCGGTCGAGGCCTGTGCCGCGTGAACCTGAAGGATATCCTGCTCGGCGGCGGGCTGGTCGTGGGCACGTTCCTTGGCGTGGGCGCGGTGGCATCCGCTTTGCAGAAGGGCGACGCCCAGCAGGCTGCGAGCTTCGAGCCGGTGGTTTCGAACCGGGCGAAGCTGGTTGGCGGGGGCACGCCGCCACTCACCGCGGGGTTGCTTGCCGGGCGCCCGGTGGAAACGGTGAACAACGCGCCCGCCGCGCGGCGTCCCATCGCCGTGATGATCGACAACAACATCGCGGCGCTGCCGCAAGCTGGCCTGGACCGCGCGGATGTTGTGATTGAAGCCCTCGTTGAAGGAGGGATTACGCGATTCCTGGCGATCTACCACTCGCGAGAGGCCGGTCGGGTGGGTCCGGTGCGCTCCGCGCGCACGCCATTCCTGCGCTGGGTGCTCGAATACGATGCGCTCTTCGCCCATGTGGGGAGTTCAGAGGAGACGGGTGACGCGAATGCGGGCATGCAGATCGAGGAGTGGAAGGTGGCGGACCTGGACTACCAGGGGAAGAGGCCGGTCTCCGAGGCGTTTTCGCGAGACGGCGGCCGCGAGGCGCCGCACAACGTGTACACGAGCACCGGCAATCTGCGGAAGGCCGCGGACGGGCGTGGCTACAACCGCTCGCCAAAGTTCCAGCCCTGGACCTTCGAAACGAAGGCGCTGTCATCAAGCACCAGCCGGCCAGCGGCGGAGCGGCTGACGGTAGGCTTCGGGTCGCTGTCGCCGTTCACCGTGCGCTGGGAGTGGGATGCGAACTCCAGGACCTACCTGAGGTCGGAGTACGGTTCAGCCCACGTGGATGCGGCGACGGGGAAGCAGCTTGCGGCTTCGAATGTCGTGGTGCAGTACGCGCGGAGCTACGTCGCCGATGGCGTGGGCCACGTGCTGATCGACAACGTTGGGCAGGGGCGGGCGCAGGTGTTCATGGATGGCCTCGTTATCGAAGCGACGTGGCGGAAGGCGGATGACGCATCGCGCACGCGGTTCTATTCGCAGACAGGGATCGAGCTCGCCTTCCGTCCGGGCGCGACCTGGATCGAGGTTGTGGATTTGGGTGGCGGCGTGCGGGTCGAGTGAAGGTGGGCTTTGGCTTACGCCAGCGGCCACGGAGGGCCGCGACTCCTATGCGATTGCTTCCAACCGGCGCTTAAGGGCTGCGAGGAAGCCGCCGGCCTCCAGGCCGTCCATGGCCCGGTGATCGAAGCTCAGGCAGACGTTCATCATTGAGCGGACGGCGATGGCGTCGTCGTCGCGGGCGACAGGGCGCTTGACCACGCGTTCCATGGTGACGATGGCGACCTGCGGGTAGTTCACGATCGGCTTCGAGGCGATGGAGCCGAACGAGCCGGTGTTGTTGACCGTGAACGTGCCGCCTTCGATGTCCTCGATGCGGAGCTTGCGGGCGTGGGCACGCTGGGCGAGGTCCGCGATGCGCTTGGCCAGCCCTGCAATGCTGAGGTCACCAGCGTTGTGGACGACCGGGACGACAAGGCCGTGTTCGCTAGCCACGGCGATGCCGATATCGAGCGCCTGGTAGTGGCGGAGCTCGTCCCCTTCCCAGCGGGCGTTCAGCATGGGGAACTCGCGCAACGTCTCGCAGACGGCTGCGGTGAAATAAGGGAGGAGCGTCAGTTCCACGCCTTCCTGCTTTAGGAAGCGGTCCTTCTCCTGCGCGCGGAGGTTCACCAGCGGGGTGACATCCGCCTCGACCATGGTCCAGGCCTGTGGCGCTTCCAGGTTGGAGCGCTTGAGGTTTTCGGCGATGGTGCGGCGCGTGGCCGAAAGCGGCACGGCGACGTAGGCGCCCGCGGAGCGCTGCTGGGCGGGCAGCGCCACGGTTGGCGCTCCCGCCGTCCGGTCCGTTGTTGTTCTGGCGGCTGGCGGCTGGGCGATGGCCGCCTCGACATCCTTGCGCGTGACGCGGCCGCCGATGCCGCTCCCGTGAAGGGTGGAGAGGTCGAGCGCATGCTCCTGGGCGAGACGCATGACGACCGGCGAGTAGAAGCGCTCGCGGTTATCGGGTTTGCGTGTGACCCCTGCCACGGGCGTCGCGGCGGCGCGCGCCGGCGCCGGTGCGGTCGCCACGGTCACCGCTGGCGCGGGCGCTTCTTCGTCGGGGGGGATGGCCATCGGGCCGCCGCTCCAGGCGCCGGGCGCGGCAGCTTTGGCATGGCCGTTCGGGGATGGCGCGGCGCCGGGGGCGCCTTCGAGCACGGTGCAAAGGGCCATGCCGACTTCCACGGTCTCGCCCTGGGGGACGAGGATTTCGCCCATCGTCCCTTCGAACTGGGAGGGCAGCTCCGCTGTCACCTTTTCGGTTTCGATTTCACAGAGGGAATCGTCGAGGGCCACGGGGTCACCGGGCTGCTTGAGCCAGGCGATGATCGTCCCTTCGGTAACGCTTTCGCCGAGTTGGGGCATTGTGACGGTTGCCATTCGGACGCTCCTAGTAGGCCGCGAGGGCGCGGGCGGCGGCGGCGATTTTTTCGCGGTTTGGCATGAAGAAGTCTTCCATGGCGTGGTGGTAGGGCATGGGCGGCACGTCTGGCGCTGCCAGCCGCTTAATCGGCGCGTCCAGGTATTCGAAGGCCTCCTCCGCAATGATCGCCGAGATTTCGCCGCCCAGACCGCCCGTGAGCGTGTCTTCGTGGACGATGAGCACTTTTCCGGTGGCCTTCGCCGATTCGAGCACGGTCTCCTTGTCCAGCGGGTTGAGAGTCAGAAGGTCCACCACCATGCAGTCGACGCCTTCGCCCGAGAGGGTCTCGGCGGCGTTGAGCGATTCGTGGAGCATGAAGCCGTAGGCGAAGATCGTGAGGTCCGTGCCCTTACGCGTGACGCGCGCGCGGCTGAGCTGTGTTTCCGCCGGCGCGCCCTCCATCTCCTGCTTGATCAGCCGGTAGATGCGCTTGTGTTCGAGGAAGAGGACGGGGTTCGGGTCGGCGATCGATGCCTTCAGGAGGCTGCGGAAGTCTGCCGGGAAGGCAGGGGCGACGACTTTGATGCCGGGCATGTGGGCGTAGTATGCCTCGATGCTCTGGGAGTGGTGCTGGCCTCCGTGGACGCCGCCTCCCCAGGGCGTGCGGACGACCATCGGCAGGTAGGCGTCGCCGTTTGTGCGGTAGCACCAGCGCGAGGCCTCGCTGCAGAGCTGGTCGAAGCCTGAGTGGATGAAGTCGGCGAACTGTATCTCGGCGACGGGGCGGAGGCCGTAGTGGGCAGCGCCGATGCTGATGCCAATGATTGAGGACTCGGCGAGGGGCGAATCAATGACGCGGTCGTTGTACTTCGCGTGGAGGCCGTCTGTCGCGCGGAAGACGCCGCCCGCTTCGACGTCTTCGCCGATGATGAAGATGCGGTCGTCGCGGGCCATCTCTTCGTCCAGCGTGCTCCGGACTGCCTCGATTACGGTCATGGTGGTCATCAGGAGAGCTCCCTGTAAACGTAGGTGAGCGCGTCTTCAGGCAGTGGGTCGGGCTGCATCATTGCCCACTGGGCGGCGTCGCGGACTTCTTCTTCCACCCGCTTCTCGATTTCGTCGAGGTCTTCGCGCGGGAAGATGCCGTCGTCTTCGACGCGGCTGCGGAAGAGGGTGAGCGGGTCCTTCTTGATCCACTCTTCGAGTTCCTTCTTCGGGCGGTAGCGGGAGTCGTCGTCGTCGCTGGAATGAGGCCAGAGGCGGTAGCACTTCGCCTCAATGAGGAACGGCCCGCCGCCGCGCCGGGCCTGGTCCACGGCCGGCCGGACCGTCTGGTAAACGGCGATGCAATCCATCCCGTCGACCATCGCGCTCTGGATCCCGTAGCCGCGGGCGCGGTCCGCGACGTTGGGGACTGGCATCTCTTTCTCGTTCGATTCGGTGATGGCGTAGCCGTTGTTTTCGACAAAGAAGATGACGGGGAGCTTGTGGATGGCCGAGAAGTTGAGCGCCTCATGGAAATCGCCCTTGCTCGTGCTGCCTTCACCGCAGGAGGTGAGGACGACGATCGGGTCCTTGCGGAGCTTCGCGGCGAGGCCGATGCCGGTGGCGTGAAGGAACTGCGTTGTGACCACGCTGGACTGGGTGACGATGCGGCGCGAGACGTTCCCCCAGTGAGAGGGCATCTGCTTGCCGTGGCTGTTCGGGTCGTCCCGCTTGCCCAGGAGGTTGAGCATCGCTTCGCGGGCGGTCATGCCGAGGACGAGGTTGACGCCGAGGTCGCGGTAATACGGGGCGACGTAGTCCTCGCCCTTTTTCAGGGCCATGGCGGCGCCAACCTGGGCTGCTTCCTGCCCCGCGCCGGCGATAACGAACGGCGCCCGGCCCTGGCGGTTGAGGGCGAGCATGCGTTCGTTGAGGCGGCGGGCGAGGAGCATGTGATAGTACATGTCCTCAAGCTGCTGCTCGCTGAGGAGGTAGTCTTCAATGGTTTCGCGAGAGCGGGTCCGGCGGGTGCGGGTTGCCGTCATTCGTCCCCCTGCGGCCGTGGTCGCGCTCAGCCTGCGCGTGGCCCGGGAACTTGTGGCCGGGCGCGAGGCCACGCACTGGCTTCAGCACGCCCGCGATGGCGCGCGGTCAGTGTCCTGCGTGCATCGTACCACAGGGCGCGGCCGCCACTATCCTTCGATACGTAAATCCGATGCGACTTCGCAGCCGGCGAAATGGCTCGGTTCGGATACTCCGTAGGCGAGCGGACCGGCGCTTTCCTCCGGCAGGTCCCACACGGGGGCGCCGTATTCCGCCACATGGGCGTCGATCACGATTTCGCCGGGGCCGTTGGCGCCGCCAATCAGCACACCAACCACGGGGAGTGCCGCAAACGGGAGCGGCAGAAGCAGGAGCGCGATGAGTGCATTACGTCGCATGCGGCTTCCTCTCGTCAGCTTCTGTCATCCTACAGCCTCCACGTAAAGATCAACAGACCCCTTCCGCGGGTAAAGAAACGGCGTTTCGCCGCCTCGGGCTCCCCCTCCCGTCAGCCCGCCCGCAGCAGCCGCCGCTGGACAGGATGCACCGGCGCCGAAATCGCTCGCCCTCGCGCCGCCGCGGGCGCCGCCAGCCGCTCTACGCGCACGCGCGGCCCCAGCCGGCCGAACGCCACTGTCAAGCTGGTCACGCCGGCGAACGTTGCGTCCCCGGTCCGGCTGGCGAGGAGCTGCGCGGCCTCGGCCGCCGAGTGCATTGGCGCCGCCGAGAGGAGCACCAGCGTCTCGCGCCCGCCCCGCCGTCCGAGCTCCAGGCTGAGACTCCGCGCGCTCTCCTCGCGGCCATCGAGCATCAGTTGGAGACGGCCAAGCTGCTTCAGGAGCCGGCCGCGCACCTCGCGCGCTGCCTCGTGCCCCTCGAAGCGCAGCGTTGCGGACAGCCGGCGCGACTCATCGTAGGCGGCGACCGGCTCGGCGACCGCGCCCGTGGCTGGCGCGATGACGGGGCAGCGGCGGGCGGCACGCGCGGCCTCGCAGGCTTCCGCCATCGTGTCACCCACCCCGGCACGGAGATCCAGGCCACTCCATTCGCGTGCAACCGAGGCGAGGCGGTCCGCCGCCGCCGCTTCGTCGGCGAAGCGGCCCTCCAGCCCGGCGAGGCTGACGGCGATGTGCTCGCGCGAGACGATCACGACAAACGGTGTCGCGCGGTTGCGGAGAATGGACGCTACCTGCTCCAACGCCTCAAGCGACGCGTTCGCATTGTCCGGGAGGAAGGCGGCCGCCGGGCAGCGTTCTTTCGCGGCGCCGGCAGCCATGCCGATCGCGACACCGGCCATCGCCGCTTCGACGGACGCACCAGCGACCAGGGCGCCATCCCCTTCGCCGCTGACGAGGACGAGCGGCAGGTCCCGCGGGACGCGGTGGTCGCGCCGGGCGAGGGTGGTGGAGAGGCGGGGAAAGTAGAGGCAGAGCAGTCGCATGGTGAGGCTCCCTTCAAGGCGAATTAGAACACACGTTCTATTCGTGCGGCCAGTCTCTCCGCCGCCTGCGACATCTCCTGTCGCCATCCCGAATGTTCAAGAACCTGAAATCCAAGTCAGGCTCCAGCCCTGTCGCGCCTCGCCACGATCAGAAGAGGGGGACGCTCTCGATGAGAACATCCCCCTTCAAATCTCTGTGTCTCGGTGGTTAAACCTACTGGATGGAGATCAGCTCCACTTCGAAAAGCAGGTCGGAGTTGGGCGGGATCCCTGCGCCGGGGCTGCGCGAGCCGTAGGCCAGCGCCGCCGGGATGGAGAGGTTGCGCTTGCCGCCCACTTTCATGGTGGCGACGCCTTCGTCCCAACCCTTAATCACAGCGCCAGTCCCGATCACGAACGTGAAGGGCTGGCCCCGGTCCCGCGAGCTATCGAACTTTGTCCCGTTGGTCAGCGTGCCCGTGTAGTGCACGGTCACCCGCTGTCCTGTCTGGGGGCTCGCGCCGGTGCCAACCTTCGTGTCTTCGTACTTCAGCCCGCTGGCGGTGACGGTGGGGTTGTTCAAGACGATCTTCTCCGTGGCGGATGTTGCGGCGGGCGAGGCGGTCTTGCCGGCCGCGGTGGGCCCGGCTTTCGTTGCCGTCGCGCCCGGCGTGGTTGTCTCATCGGGCCCATCGCCGCAGGCGGCGAAGGCAAGGGCGGCAAAGGGGAGCGCGGCTGCGAACAGCCAGGTCATCTTTCGCTTCACGCCCCGCACTGTATCCCGGCGCGGCGAAACGGTCATTCCCCGGCGCTTTACCGCTGCCCGCTGTCGGCGCGTCCCCGGCCGGTGGTAGACTTCGCCGCCAACACGCTATGGGGTAAACAACGTGCAGAGTGTTCAACTCAGGAAGCAGGTTATTGACGACGAGGCTGGCCACGCCATCACGGCTCTGGGCGCGCTGATCGGCGCGGTGGGCGTCATCGCGCTCGGAATTGGCGCGGCCAACGACACGGGATGGCTCGCCATCACCGGCGGGATCGTCGCTGGCGTGGGCTTCTTTGCCTACGAGGTCCTGCGCCACACGAAGCTCGACTATGGGATCTTCAGCCGCCTCGAAAGCCTTGAAGGCAAGAAGAAGTAGCCGGGCAACGATTACATCGCGGCCAGGCGGCGGGCGGCCTCTTGCAGCGTTTCCTCTGACTTGGAGAAGGTGAAACGGACGAAATGGTTCCCTTCGCCCGAGCGGTAGAAGCTGGAGCCAGGGACGGGAGCAACGCCCACCTTTTCGGTCATGTGGTGGGCGAATTGCGTGTCGTTGCCCGCGAAGCCAAGGTCCGCGAAGTCACCCATGATGTAGTACGCCCCTTCCGGCGTATGACACCGGAAGCCGGCCTCGCGCAGAGCGGAGAGCAGCAGTTCGCGCTTCCTCGTGTACATCTGGCGGAGCTCGCCGTAGTAGGCGTCCGCCTGTTCGATGGCCGTGGCGCCGGCTTCCTGCAGGGGCGCGGGGGCGCCCACCGTCAGGAAGTCATGGACCTTGCGCAGGGCGTTCGTCAGCTCCGGCTTCGCGAGGATGTAGCCGAGCCGCCAGCCGGTGACGCTGAACGTCTTCGAAAGCCCGCTGATCGTGATCGTCCGGTCGTACATCCCCGGGAGTGTGGCGATGGAGACGTGCTCGCGGCCGTCGTAGAGGATGTGCTCGTAGATTTCGTCCGTGATGCAGAGGCAGTTGAACTCCTGGCAGAGCGCCGCGATCTGCTGCAATTCTTCCCGCGTGAACACCTTGCCGCTCGGGTTGTTGGGAGTGTTCACGATGATCGCCCGCGTCCGCTCGCTGAAGGCGGCGCGCAGTTCCTCGGGCTTGAACTGAAAGTCGAGCCCGTGGAGGGTGACGAAGACCAGCCTGGCGCCGCTCATCGCTGCATCCGGGACGTAGTTTTCGTAGAAGGGCTCGAAGACGATGACCTCGTCGCCCGGTTCGACGACCGCGAGCATCGCCGCCATCATCGCTTCGGTTGCTCCGCAGGTGACCGTGATCTCGCGGTCCGGGTCCAGGTCCAGGCCAGAAAAGCGCTTCGTCTTGGCGGCGATAGCGTTGCGCAGCCGTGGCGCGCCCCAGGTGATGGCGTACTGGTTCACGTCGGCGTTGATGGCGTTGACCGCGGCCTGCTTGATGAAGTCCGGCGCCGGGAAGTCCGGGTAGCCCTGGGCGAGGTTCATCGCCCCGTGGAGCATCGCCAGCCGCGTCATTTCGCGGATGACCGACTCGTTGAAGACAGCCGTGCGGGCGGCGACATGGGTGCTTCCATCTCTCATGGCCGAGATTGTACGCGAGGCGCGGACTCCGTCCCGCGCTGCTCCAACCGGCCGTGGTTGTGGTACCCGCATGGCCATGCCCATTCTGGCGGCTGGCGCTACGCTGGAGGGGATGACTGCGATTGCGCCCGCCGCCCTTGGCGCCCTTTCCGAAGCCTACGCTGCCTGGTGGATCGATTTCCTCGGCGAGCACAATCACGTTGGCGGCGCCGACGCGACGAAGTGGCTGCTCGACCGGTCACGGCTGGAGCCCGGCCAACGGATGCTCGATTGCGGCGCTTTCGTCGGCGCGGCGGCACGCATGGCGGCGGACCGGCTGGGCGTGCGGGCCGTGGCCTGCGACATCAGCGCGGACTTCTTGCAGACCGGCCAGCGACTCGCGAACGGGGGAAGGGTGGAGTGGGTTGCCGCGAATACGCAGCGCCTTCCCTTCCGGGATGGCAGCTTTGACAGCGTGTGGGCGATGGACACGTACATTTCGCCCCGCGAAATGAGCCGCGTCGCGGCGCGGACGGGCACGATCTGTCTCTGCGCCGAAGCGCCCAACGATGGCCGCGGAGGCTCCGAGTCGTTCGTTGACGAATGGACCGAATACGGCTGGACGCTGACCGCGCACAAACAGATGAGCAGCGAGGCAACGCAGGCCTGGCGGGGCGTCGAAGGCGAAATGGTGCGCAGGCGGCACGACATCGAGCCGCGCTACGGCACCCGCAACTACCTCCGCCAGCTTGACATGGTCGCGAACCTCGTATACGCCTACGAGCGTGGAGAGCAGGGCCACGGGCTGTTCGTCTTCGCGCGCGGGTAGGTGCACGTGCGGCCGGTTGCTTCCGCGGACCGGCTCCAGGCGCGGCATCGCAGCGCTTGCTGACGCGCGTGCTACTGCCAGAGTTCTACGACTGCTCAACCGCCACGCCCACCGTGAGATCTGTCACGGACATCTTGAACCTATCCACCGGGTTGCCAGCGGGCATGGCAAACGCTGTACGATGCGGGCATGACACAGGAACCGCTCACGGAAATGCTCGCCAACTGGAAAAAGATGAGCGACCAGGTCCTTGCCTCATGGGGGGCGAGCATGGCCAGCGGGACGAAATCGGCGGAAGGCGCCGCCCTCATGCAGGAAGTCGAAAAGACCTACCTGGGCTTGCGCACGCTCATGGGCCAGGCCGCGAAGACGGCCTATGAGCCGATCATCAGCGCGGCCGGTGCGGTGCCTCTGAGCGAGTTCCAGCGGCTTGCCGACCAGGTCCACACCATCCTTCTCCGCCTGGACCGGATTGATGACGCCCTTGCCGGACTGCGAGCGGAACGCAAACCGGCGGACCACGCGCCCGAAACGGCGCAGCACGCCGCGGGACCCGCGAAGAAGCGCAAGAAGAAGGCCTGACTCCGCGAGCAGCAGACTCTTGACGCGTTGCGAACGCCTGTTCTACCGTACTCCGGAGCGCGGCGGGTCACCGTTCGTTGGTCGCGGGAGGAAACAGGTGCAAACACGCTTCGGCCACATCGAGTTCATATACAAGGTGGGGAACCTGCCCTTCTATCGCGACCTCTTCACGTTTCTCGGCTGGGGCACGCTCATAGACGGTGACGGCTTCCTTGGCCTTGGCGACCCAAACGGCGGCAGCTTCTGGTTCATCCCAGCCGAGACCAATGCCGTGAACAACCGTGACGCGCTTGGGGTGAACCATGTCGCCATCAGCGCACCGTCGATCGCGGATGTTGACGCGACAGTCGCCTACTTGCGCGACCGGGGGGTAGCGGCGCTCTTCGAGACGCCAAGGCACCGGCCGGAGTTCAGCCAGGGCGACGACACCTACTACCAGGTGATGTTCGAATCGCCGGACCGGGTCCTGTTCGAAGTGGTGTACACCGGGCCAAAGTAGTAGCTACCAGCTACCAGCTACCGAAAAGTGTCAGGGTGGGTCCGGGGCGGCGAGCTGAGCCACCACTGCTGGAAGCTGGCGGCTGGAAGCTGGCAGCCGGCAGCTAATAGCTCTTGAACAGCTTGCCCCACTCCGTGTCCATCATCTTGGCGATGCGGCGCTTGCCGAGGAGGGGGTACCAGTAGTAGTTGTGGTAGACGTTGCTGGCGAAGAAGCTCCAGGGGACGATCGGGGTGCGCAGCAGGGCCTTTTCGAACTTGTGCAGCTTGCCCCAGTAGATCTGCTTCTGGCCCCAACTGACGAAGGTGTCTTCGTCCTTGCTGAAGTTGTAGTTCACGTTGCTGATGTCCAGGCCCTCGACCGTGATCTCCGAGGGGTTGCCCACGCCGAGCCCCGCTTCGTGCGCCAGGCGGACGAAGGGCAGGCTCATCGGGTCGAAGCCCATCATCTTCGCCGCCACCGCGTCCATCGCAACGGAGTCTGAGCTGGCGAGGATGACGTTCTTGACGTGCGGACGCATGGCGCGCGGACCAGGGCCGTCGCCCGCGATCGTGCCGTCCATCACCGCGAAGATCCCGGTGTGGATCTCCTGCTGGATGCGCAGCAGGTCCACAAGCGTTTCGTGGATGACGGAGTGGGTCCAGTGGCGGCGGTTGTTCAGCAACCCGCCGAAGGCGTTCTTCATCGCGCCGGTCATCGTCGTGAAGACGTGCGTCTTGAGTGTGGGCATGTGGACGATGTTCGTACCGAAGAACATCTCCGGCACTTCGATGCCGTCCGGGAAGACCTTGTCGAGGACGAGCATCTTGCCCTTCGGGGCGTATGGCACCCAGCGCGCACCCTTGTCCTGGAGATGGACGCTCTTCATTGCGTGCTTCGTGAACACGCGGTCGTGCTTGTTGCCCCTCTCCCCGTCGTGTGAATCCACCACGACAGTGCCGTTCTGGACCGGCGTGATGCGGTCGTAGCCGGCGCCGCGCAGTGCCTGGGTGACGCCGTCCAACTGCCAGGGGCTGGTGCTGCAGCCGGGATAGTAGTGCTGCCAGCTGATGTTCACCTTGAGCAGCGTCTCGCTGGTCTTCGGCAGGTGCTGTTCGAAGTGGGCGAGTTCCATCACACGCTTGAAGTCCTCGACGACGGTGTTCGCGCTGGTGTAGAGGACGGAGACGAGCGGTTCGTGAGTCGGGGCGAGGTGGGTGCCGGCCCCGGAAGAGGCTTCGAGAGTCATGCCCTCAGTGTAGTCGATTTTGGATTTTGGATTGGTGATTTTGGATTCGCCCTCCGCCACACAGGCACCGGCCGTGAGCGTAGAATCGGGGCCATGAGCACTTACGAATTCCTCGAACTCGACCGCGTCGGCACCGATGGACGGGTGGGCCGCATCACCCTCAACCGCCCTGAAAAGATGAACACTCTCAGCCAGGAACTCCTCTTCGAACTCTGGGAAGCGCTCCACGACTACGAAGCGGACGATTCCTGCCGCATCATCATCGTCAAGGGCGCCGGGCGCACCTTCAGTGCGGGCTACGACCTGACGCCCGCCCGGGGCGGTGCCGACGGCGTTGTCCGCCGCTACAAGGCAGTCGACGAAAAGCAGCGCCGGCTCGTGATGGGCATCCGCACAGGGATGCAGCAGATCACGGACATCCACATGTACTTCTGGAACATGGCGAAGGTGACCATCGCCCAGATCCACGGCTATTGCCTCGCGGGCGGCTGCGAACTCGCCATGATGGCGGACCTCGTCACGGCCGCGGACGACGCGCAGCTCGGCCACCCGGGCCTGCGCGGCCTGGGCACCAGCCGGACGGGCGTCATCTGGCCCCTCGTCATGGGCATGCGCAAGGCGAAGGAGCTGTACTACACCGGCGACAGCGTCAGCGGCGCCGAAGCGGAGCGCATCGGGATGATCAACTACGCCTATCCGAAGGAAGAGCTCGAAGAGCGCACGACTGCCCTCGCCGACCGGATGGCAACGCTCTCCGCCGACCACCTGGCGATCCTGAAACTGAACATGAACCGCTTCTACGAAAACATGGGCATCTACTCCTCCGTGCGGTCGTCAACGGACCTGGACGCGGCGGGCCAGTTCACCGCCCACAGCTACGCCTGGCAGGACAAGGTGCGCGAATCGAACGAAGCGGGCACGGGCCTCAAGGGCGCGCTGAAATGGCGCGACGGGCCCTACCGCCGGCAGGGCCCGATGCTCACGGCACCACGCAGCCGCCGGGGAAGTTCGGGTCGTACACGGTAATCCAAAGCGTGGACAGGCCATTGAACGAACTTCCCTGGAATGTACCTTGCCGTTTGATGCATGAGGGAGGCGCCGGAATGAATTGCGGATTGAACACCAACCCGCCCGCTCCCCTGAACGCGGCGAAATGATAGCCGAGGAAGTAGTCCACCAGTGGTACTTCGCCAAACGCCGGGAACCGGATGGGCTGCTTCGCGCCCGGGCATTGGACCTGGTAGTGCCAGGTTGCTCCCTGGAAGACGACGAGCAGATCCCCTCCACTGTTGATGTTGACAACGGTCACGTAGAGATCCGGGTCCGCAAAGGACCTTGGCCATACACAACCGGCAGCGTCGGCCGGGTGGTCGGCCACGGACAGCGTTAGCCTGGTGACCGTCGCGAAAGGCACGTCGCCTGAGGCCCGGATGTTGACCGCGACCAACCCGGTCGATTCGATCGAGTCCTCCAACGCGTCCACGTCGAGTTTGATGTGCACGCGGAGGTTGGTGGCCGGGGAGCCCGTGCCTGCGCCCGGCGCGGGTGTGGGAGTTGGGGTGGGGGTGGCCGCCGGCACGCCGAACGGGTCGCTCGCAATCCCGGGGATGATGATCCGGTAGGCTCCGGTAGCCGAGGCCTGGTCACGGCCAGCCTGGACAAGCAACACTGCGCCACCAATCAGCATGAGCGACGAAGCGATAGCAACTGCGACCCGCATGGCGCACCCCCGGAACCGCAGCCTGCGCAACACGCTACACCGCCCGTCAAGGGTCACAGGCCCGGCGTCCACACACTCACCCGCGTTCCCGGCAGGACGCGTCAGTTAGAATTCGCCAATGGCCGGATACTCGGGCACGCCGCTGCCGAAGAAGCTCGGCCTCAAGGAAGGGTCGCGGCTGGCGCTGGCCGGCGCCCATGACGGATTCATGGAAACGCTCGGCGGGCTGCCGGATGGAGTGGCCCTTACGGCCGCTGACGCGGGCGCGATCGACGTCATCGTCTGCTTCGTGACCGCCGCGGAGGAACTCTCCGCCCGTTTCGCCGAACTGAAGCCACGCCTCGCCTACAGCGGCGGGCTCTGGATCGCCTGGCCGAAGAGGTCCTCAGGCACGGCGACGACGCTCAACGAGAACCTCGTCCGCGACATGGGCCTCGCGGCCGGGCTCGTCGATAACAAGGTCTGCGCCATCGACGAGCAGTGGTCCGGTTTGCGCTTCGTATATCGCCTTGCGGACCGCCCGGATGCAGAAGCCAGGAGGTAGCGAACCCGCGCCTGCTTCGGCACGCCCGGCACGGCTTCGGTCGTGGTTCGCCCCCTCGTTCAGTCGTGGGTCAGTCGTGCGTCGGCGTCGCGGACGCGGCGGCTCATGAGTTGGAGCATCTCGATGGCGAGGTCGGCGTTGGCGCGAAGTTCGGCGATGAAGTCCGAGCGGAGCATCGCGAGGCACTCGGTCGGTTCCAGGGCCTTCACGGTGGCGCTGCGCCGGTAGTTGTCCAGCAACGCCATTTCGCCGAAGAAGTCGCCTGCGCGGAGGGTGTTGAGGTCGTGCCCGTCCTTCGTGACCGCGACCTTGCCGCTGGTGATGAGGAAGAAGCCCACGCCTTCATCCCCTTCTTTGACAATGACGTCGCCGGCGCCGTACGAGCGCTCGCGGGCGAGCTTCTCGACGCGCTCCAGCGCCTTCTTGTTCAAGTCCCGGAAGATCGGGACACCGGCCAGTGCGGTAGCGATGGTTGTCATGGCAGTCTCCAAGAGTGGTCTGCCATGAGTGTAAGCAGGCGCGCAAGCCCCCGTTGTGACGGGGGCCACACGGGAGTGAGCGCGACTGTGATGGGGGTCACGCGGTGTGCGCGGGCTAGTGCGGCGGTTCCGGGCCAAGGTTGGCCACTAACTGGGACGCGCCGGCCACGAATGCTGGCTTCTCGGCCAAACGCAACCCCGTGGCGGCGACGAAACGGACTGGCTGGCCGGGTGCGTTGCACTCCCCGGGTTGCCCGGCGGCACCGACACGGATCTCGACGTTTCCCCGGTCATTCCTCGCGGCCGGATCGGCGAGCGACGCGGTGGTGCAGAGCACGTCCCCCACGAACGCGGTGAGCGCACCGCCCAGGTACTCGCCGTACGTGGGCCCCTGGGGCCGGCGCAGATCGAGCCACGCACCCGGCACTTCGAATACCGCAATGCGCGAATCTGCCTCCGGCAACTGAAGGGCGAGCGAGAGCCCCGAGAACACCGGTTCGCCCAGGCACGCCGCATCGACCGCGGGCCGCACGTACATCGGTCTCGAGATCACTCCTGGAAGCGGATAGGTCATCCCGGTTGTCCCGGATGAACTGGCGGGGCTGTGAATCTCGGACACCAGGCCCGGTTCCTTCATAGCCTGCACACCGCCCGGAGCGCCAGCCTCGGGCAAGGCATAGAGCCGGAGGACGAGGTCCAGTCCGTTGCACGCCTGAGGGGTCCGCACCGCGAACCGGATCTCCGTGTCCCGGCCGACAACGTAGAGCGGCTTGTCCGGAGCGAAGGACGCGACGGCTGGACGGACCACGATCCAATCCTCTGGCGCGGCGTCGTTCAGCTGGATGTCTATTGCTCGAAGGTCGCCCGCGTAGAACCCGACGATACCGTCTTCATCGAGGAAGTAGACCGCCGCGTCAAGCGACGGCTCGGTCGAGTTGTATCCGCGTACAACCACCTGGAACTGGGGGCGCGGCGGCGCAAGGCCGTAGGTGCGAACCCTGGTGACGGCGTGCAGCGTCGTGAGCACGGGCACCGTGGTGTCCAGGAGGCTCTCCTGGTCTTCGCCCCAGACAACTCCCCTGGTGGCGGACGACGCGGAGAACGCGTCCACCTGGCTCCCCTCCGCAACCCCCGGAGGACACGGGACTTGATCGCTGTTGATGTTCGAGCATTCGTGGGGGAAGGTGCGCATCAGGCGCTTGAAGGCCGCCAGGTCTCCCGCGCGGGCGATGGCGATGACCTCGATGACAAGGGGGCTGCCGGGGGACGCGCCGGCGTTGGGGCTTGGCGAGGCCACTTCGGGGACGGCTGGAGCCGAAGGCGCCTGACCAGAATCGAGGAGGTAGACGCCCCCTGCCACCGCGACGGCGACGGAGGCAGCGATTCCCGCGGCCGCAAGAGCGCCCTTCGCTGGACCGATGGCAAGAAGCCACCCCCCTCCCCGCACGAGCCGGCGGGCAAGCCCGTGTTCCCTTCTCCAGATGTCCGCCGCTGCCTCGCGAGAATCGACTCCCAGCCTGCCCAGGACTTCCCGGACGTGCCATTTCGCCCCGTCCAGGCTGATGCCGAGCGCCTGCGCGATCTCGAAGTTTGTCCGGCCGCGCGCAAGCAGCCGGAGAACTTCTTCCTGCCGCTTCGTCAGCGGTTCCGCCGCGCCGTTCGCTCGCATGAGAAGACGCTACCACGTGGCCCGCGGCGCGCGCCCTACTCTATGTGATGAATTCCGGCACGTTATTTCAGCAGGCGGCCCGCCAGCCTACGCCCCCTTCGCCGCCCCCGTGATCTCCGCCATCAGGCTGAGCGTGCGGGTGTCCCGCGGGGACATCAGGAGCGTGCCGACGCTGGCGTCTTCCCAGGCGCGGTAGCGTTCGCGGATGCGCGCTTCGGGGCCGACCAGGGCCATCTCGTCCGCGACATCGTCCGGCACGGCTGCTTCGGCTTCCTGCTTGCGCCCGGCGAGGTAGAGGTCCTGGATCTTCGCCGCCGCTTCGCCGTAGCCGTAGCTGGTGAGCAGGTCGTTGTAGAAGTTCTTGCCGCGCGCGCCCATGCCGCCCACATAGAGGGCGATGCCCGGCTTCGTCGCGGCCAGCGCCGATTTCACGTCGTCCGTGACGATGGCGCTGCACGTCGCCGTGATGCCGAAGTCCTTCAACGACTTGCCGCCGCCCGCCTTGGCGAAGCCCTTCTCCAGGTGCGGCAGGAAGTGCTTCATCTGGTACGGCGAGAAGAAGGCCGGGAGCCAGCCGTCGGCCAGCTCGGCGGTCGTTTCGATGTTCTTCGGGCCGAGCGTAGCCAGATACACGGGCAACTGGCGGCCGTGGAGGATGCTCTTCAGCGGCTTGCCCAAGCCCGTGGCGCCGGGGCCGGTATAGGGCAGGTTGTACTCCTTGCCGTGGTACTCCACCGGCTCTTCGCGCGCCCAGATCTTGCGCAGGATCTCGACGTATTCGCGGATACGGACGGCGGGGGCGCCGTACGGCTGCCCGTGCCAGCCCTCCACCACCTGCGGGCCGGAAAGGCCGAGGCCAACGAGCATCCGCCCGCCCGAAAGTGCATCGAGCGTGCTCGTCGTCATGGCTGTCATGGCGGGCGTGCGCGCCGGGATCTGCATGATCGCCGTCCCGAGCTTGATCTTCGTCGTCAGGGCGGCGATGTAGGCAAGGGGCGTGATGGCGTCCGAGCCATACGCCTCGGCGGTCCAGACGGAATCCCAGCCGAGCCGCTCCGCCTCCAGGACCTGGTCCATGGGCAGGCGCAACTGCGCGCCGGAATAGCCAAGGTAGAGTGCCAGCTTCATCGTCCTACTCCTTTGAACCACCAAGACACCAGGAACGGTTGAATTGTACTTGCGCGGCGCGGTCCCGCACTGATAGCGGGAAATCTTGGTGCCTTGGTGGTTCTACCGCGCCTTGAGGCGGTAGATGGTGCCGTCCTCCTGGCTGACCACGTAGACTTCGCCCGCCTGGTCTTCGCCGAACGAACTGATGCTCAGCCTCGAACTCAGCACGGGCGTGCGAGTCCAGCTCCCGTCGGCAGCCCTGGTGAGGGCCCAGATGACGCCGCCGCAGTAGTCGGTGAAGAAGTAGGCGCCTGCCAGCTTCGGCTCCTTCGCGCCGCGGTAGACGTAGCCGCCAGTGACGGAGCAGCCTTCGTTGTGACGGTATTCAGCAACGGGCAGCGCAAGGCCGGTCTGGTCACAGTTGGACGAAGGCCGGTAACAGTGGGCGCCCTCCATCACGCTCCAGCCGTAGTTGACGCCACCTTTCCCACCGGCGGGTTCGAAGTCCACTTCTTCGTAGACGTTCTGGCCCACGTCAGCGATCCAGAGGTCACCTGTTTGGCGGTCGAAGCTGAAGCGCCAGGCATTCCGCAGGCCGTAGGCCCAGATTTCGGGACGGCCGCCGCCCAAGGCGAACGGGTTGCCCGCCGGGATAGCGTACGGCGCCGCGCCATCGACATCGAGGCGGAGGATCTTGCCGAGTAGCGCATCCCTGTTCTGGCCGTTGCCACGCGGATCGCCAGCCTGGCCGCCGTCACCGGTGGACAGGTAGAGGTAACCGTCAGGCCCAAAGGCGACCATCCCGCCGTTGTGGTTGGCGGCGAAATCCGGGATTGCGAGGAGGACTTTGCGCGAATTCGCGTCGGCCCTGTTCGGGTCCGCGGAAACGCGGTACTCGGCGAGCGTGTTGTCGCCGCCGTTGGCTGCGGTGTAGGCAACGAAGAAGCGCCCGTTCTCCGCATACTTCGGGTGGAAGGCGAGGCCGAGGAGCCCCTGTTCGCTCCCTTCGGAGGTGACGACGCTGGCAAGGTCGGCGAATGGCGCTGCCAGGATGACGCCGTCCTGAATCACCCGGACCTTGCCGGTCTGCTCAACAACGAAGAGGCGCCCGCTGCCATCCGGCGGCGCCGTCAGGTAGAGGGGCCGCGAAAACCCGGAGGCCACCTTCTCGAGTTCAACCCTTGTGGTCGCGGGGTCGAAACCGGGGCCCGGCGGGGGAGACGGTTGTGGCACCGCCGAGCCCACCGGCGTGGGCGTTGCCGTCGGCGTTGCCGTCGGCGCTGCTGGGGATGCGCCATCGCAGGCCACCATCGCCAGCATCAAGACGAACGCAAGGACCGGACCGGCCATACGCAGCACTCCGGGCTCCACCTGAAACAGCGGCGAAATCGCCGCGTGGTGCGCTACAGCCTATCGGGATCCCGCCGTTGGTTCCGTAAACACGGCCCGGCGGCACGACCTTCGCGTATGTCCCGCCCGCATCCTCTATCGCTCGCTTGACTCGCGTGCGATAGTTCCCCCGAACTTACCGGAGGGTAAAGGCATGGTGCGGATCGGTTTCACGCGCAGGGGTGCGCTCATTCTCACGGCGTTGGTGGCGGTTTCCGCCTTCGCCATCGCTTGCGGCGGCGACGACGATGACGACGGCGGCGGCGGCGGGTCCGGGGCAACCCTCGTGGCCGCCACAGTCAACTGCAAGGACCTCGGCCTGACGGCGCCGTCGCGGATTAAGTCCGCCGGCAAGATCACGGTCGCCTCGGACCTCAGCTATGCGCCGATCGACTTCACGAAGGAAGGCACGAACGACCCGATCGGGCTCGACGCGGACATCATCAAGTGCATCGCCCAGGCGTGGGGCGTGACCGCCGAGATCAAGAACGCGGACTTCGGCTCGATCATCCAGGGACTCAAGGGCAAACAGTCGGACATCATCATGTCCGCCATGAGCGTGAACGAAGAGCGGCTCAAGGAAGTCGATTTCGTTGAGTACTTCAACGCGGGTTCCGGCATCCTCGTGAAGAAGGGCAACCCGGAGAAGATCAAGTCCATTGCCGACCTCTGCGGGAAGCAAGTCGCGATCCAGACGGGTACCGTCCAGATCGACGAGGCGAAGGAGCAGAGCGGCAAGTGCGGCGACAAGAAGATCGACGTCAAGGTCTTCGACCAGAACACGGACGCCATCCAGGAAGTCGCCTCCGGCCGTGCAAAGGCGGCGCTGATGGACTACCCCGTGGCCGCCTACAACGCCAAGAAGGTCTCCGGTACCGAAGTGGTGGGCGAGCAGTACAACACCGGTCCCTACGGCATCGCCGTCCGCAAGGATGACGGGGAAGTGAAGACGGCCCTGCAGGCCGCCATCAAGGCGATGCAGGCGAAGGGCCAGTACAAGACCATCCTCCAGTACTGGGACCTGGAGGCGGGCGCCATCAAGTAACGCTCGGCGGGGAGGCGAGTCCGCCTCCCCGCTTCGTTCGGCGCCCGATAGATGCCACCGCCGCTCTTCCTGGAAGCACTGATCGACTGGGGAGTCGTCCGCGATAACTTCTTCTCGGAGATTGTCCTTCGCGGGCTCTGGGTGACTATCGAGCTCTCCGTCCTGGGGATGCTGGCAGGGGTCGCCCTCGGGACGCTGTTCGCGCTCATGCGGCTCTCGAAGGTCTTCGTCTTCCGCTGGGCCTCGCTCTACTACATCTGGTTCTTCCGGGGGACGCCGCTGCTGGTGCAGATCGTTTTCTGGTACTTCGCCCTGCCGCAGCTCTGGCCGGGGTGGGCGCCGTGGACAGGGCGCTTTACGCCGTTCCAGGCGGGGCTCGTCGCCCTCGCGATCAACGAAGGCGCCTACATGACGGAGATCATGCGGGCCGGCATCCAGAGCGTGGACCCGGGCCAGATCGAGGCGGCCAAGAGCCTGGGCATGACCTACCCCAAGACCATGCGCCGGATCGTCCTCCCCCAGGCGATGCGCGTGGTCATCCCGCCCACCGGCAATGAGTTCATCGACATGCTGAAGACATCGTCGCTGGTGAACATCATCTCCGTGGGCGAACTCTTCTTCGTGGCCAAACAGCAGTACTCCAGCAGCCTCAAGTACCTGGAGTGGCTGGCCATCATTTCAATCTGGTACCTCGTCCTCACGACCGTGGCCTCGCTCCTGCAGGCCTGGCTGGAGCGACGCTACGGCCAGGGGTTCGGTGTCCAGAATGCTCCCGCGACCGGCGCTTTCGGCCGGCTCTTCAGCCGCAAGTGACGCCGTGGGATCTGCTTCGTGCCGCTCGCCACCAGGCCAGCGTCACCGGCGGATCGTTGAGAAGTGGTAAAAGGTCACACTCTGCTCGAGGTTGGGGGGTTGACGATGGCTTCAAAGTGAACGATGATTCATTCAGTGAATGAACATTCATTCGCAGGAGGTAGCCAGATGTACGAAGAACTCGCCAACGCCCGCCTCGCGGAACTCCGCGTCGCCGAAACCCAGATCAAGCACCGTATGGAGTGGGCTCAGTTCGCCCGCATCGACCGCCTCGAGCGCGCCCTGCGCGCCGCCCGCGGCCGCATTCAGACTCCCGCCGCGGGCGTCCTGAAGACGAACAACTAGCGCTTCCGGAGGAAGCTGAGTGCCCCGGCGCTTGCCGGCGCGCGCTCAGCTTCCTCACGGTGTATAACGTCCTTCAGGAAGTTCACGTGGCCAAAGTCTCGGACGCACACCTCGCCGCACGCCGTCGCAGTATTGTCATGGCCGCTTGCAGCGTCTTCTCCCGCAAGGGCGTTGAGTCCGCCACGATGGCGGAGATCGCCGCGGAAGCGGGGCTTTCTCCGGGCGCTATCTACCGCTACTTCGAAAACAAGGAAGAGCTGGCCAAGGGCTGCATGGGCGAAAACGCCCACGAGCTGGAGCAGCAGTGGCAGCACGCTCCAGGTCCCGCCGCGGCGGCCGACGCGATGGGTGAGTTTTCCCGCCTTTCGCGCCTTACGTTCTCAAACCTCAACGAGCCAGACGAAGCGTTTCACTCGTTGCTGATGCTGGAACAGATCCTCATCGGGGTGCGCGAAGGCGGCACCCGGCTGGCCGAGATGCGCGACGGATTCGCCCTCACGCGCGATGGCATTTGCCAGCGTCTGGAGATTGCCAGGCAGGCGGGCCAGTTGCCCCGTGGGATGAAACCTGCCTTCGTCGCTGCCGCGCTCTTTTCGTTCTACATGGGCGCGCGCGTCTGCAAGCTGGTAGACCCGGAGCTGGATACCGACGGCCAGCTCGATCAGATCATGGCCCTACTGCCAGCGATCACGCCCGCCCAGCCCGCGACCGTCTAGACCTCAACCTCCGCAACAATCGCGAAGTGGTCGCTCGGATAGAGCGTAGGGTCCGTGGGGACCGGCTGAGTTGCCGCCAGGCGGGCTGAAACCGCTGCCACCTTTCCCCGAAGCCAGATGTAGTCCAGGCAGTTCGGGTCGCCGTCCGTGTCCATGGTTTCGGCCTGGATGCCGGAAGGCCAGGTGACCGCCGGCTCTTCGCCGTTCGCTTCCTCGAAGGCGGAACGGAAGCCCGCCGCCCGCATGGTTGCGTAAGCCGGTTCGAATGGCGGCGCGTTGAAATCTCCCACAACCCCCGTCGCATCGGCCCCAGGCGCCTCCTCCATCCAGCGAAGGATGGCTTCCGTTTGCTCCTTGCGGACCGCCGCGTCCGCCGGCACGTGGTGGAGGTGGGTGTTGACGAACCAAAGGGTCCGCTGGCCGGGAAGCGCCGCCAAGACCCGATGGGCCACGCGCCCCATCGACAGGCGTAGCTCTTCATGGGCGAGGACATCCCCCGCGCCGGCGAGGATGGCGCAGCCGAACATCGGATGCGCCTCGAAGCGGGCGTCGAAGCTGCGGTAGTGCCGTCCCGCGAGCTGGGCGCTGAGGAAGTCGTCCTGGCGGGGATGGCTGAAAACCACCTCCTGCAAACCGATCAGGTCAGCTCCAAGCGAAGCGAAGGCCGCGCCCAGCAGCGGCTTGCGCTCGGCGTAGCGGTCCGTGATGTTGCGGATGTTGAAGGTGGCGAGCGTGAGCTTCACGGCGAGAAGCTTACTCACACGCCGCCACACCGGCACTCCGTAACTCCCGTTTCCCCGTCACGCGCTCGTAACATCGCGGCGCTACACTGGCACGGTGAGGCAGGGAGTGTTGGCATGAGCGAATCAGCGAGTTACGTGATCTCGGCTTGCCGGGAAAACGATGTGAAGTTCATCCGCCTGTGGTTCACCGATATCGTTGGCGCGCTGAAGAGTTTCGCGATCACCGTCGAGGAGCTGGAAAAAGCGCTCGATGAGGGCATGGGCTTCGATGGCTCAAGCATCGAAGGTTTCGCCCGGATCGACGAATCCGACATGATCGCACTGCCGGACCCGGCAACCTTCCAGTTGGTGCCGTGGCGCCCGAAGGAAGCGGGCGTGGCGCGCATGTTCTGCGACATCTACCACCCGGACGGCCAGCCGTTCGAAGGCGACCCCCGCTACGTCCTTCGCCGCCAGCTGAAGCGCGCCGCCGACCTGGGGTACACGTTCTACGTGAGCCCTGAGCTGGAGTACTTCTACTTCAAGGACGCGAAGGGCACGGAACCGCTGGACCGCGGCGGCTACTTCGACCAGATCGCCGACGCCGCCCACGACCTTCGCCGCGAGACGGTGTTGACCCTCGAAGCGATGGGCATCGAGGTGGAGTACAGCCATCACGAAGTCGCCCCCAGCCAACACGAAATCGCCCTGCGCTATACGGACGCACTGACGATGGCCGACTCGGCGATGACCTACCGCCTGGTGGTGAAGGAGATCGCGGCCGCGAACGGTGTCTACGCCACGTTCATGCCAAAGCCCGTGGCGGACCAGAACGGCAGCGGCATGCACGTCCACCAGTCGCTCTTTAAGGGCGAACGCAACGCCTTCTTCGATCCCGAAGACCCCTACCACCTGAGCGCCATCGCGCGCGGGTACATGGCCGGGCTGTTGCACCATTCCCGCGCCATCACCCTTGTCACGAACCAGTGGGTGAACAGCTACAAAAGGCTCCTGCCCGGGTTCGAAGCGCCTGTTTACCTGAGCTGGGCGCGCCGCAACCGCAGCGACCTGATCCGCATCCCCGAATACAAACCGGGGCGCGAAACACACACCCGCATCGAATACCGTTCGCCGGATTCTGCCTGTAACCCCTACCTGGCGTTCGCCGTCATGCTCGCGGCCGGCCTTGACGGCGTTGAGCACGAGCGCCAATTGCCGCCGCCGGTGGAAGAGAACGTGTTCGAAATGTCAGCGGCGGACCGTGCGGCACGAGGGATTGAGACCCTGCCGGGCAGCCTGATCGAAGCGATTGAAGTGGCCGAAAAGTCGGACTTGCTGCGCAGCGCGCTCGGCGATCACACCTTCGAAAGCCTGCTCAAGAACAAGCGCATCGAATGGGAGCGCTACCGCCGCCACATCACGGACTTCGAACTCGCCGAGTACCTGCCCATCCTCTAACGGTTTTGACTCGTATAGGGACACAAAGACTCGGAGGCAGGAAGTTGCACAAAGGTCTTTGGGGGATTCTTAACGCACCACTCGCCGTATGCCGTGGCTGATGAGTTCCACGTTGAAGTTGAGTAGATACCCCAACCGAAGCCCAGTGAGCTTTAACTGGGTGAGAACCTGGGCAACGTACACAGGGCGAAGTTCCTCCACCGCCTTCAACTCACAGATCACAAGGCTGTCCACGACGATGTCAAGCCGAAGCGCTTCGTCGAACACGATTCCGTCGTAGGTGATTGCCGCCTGGCGCTGCCGTTCGACAAGGTGACCGCG
Source organism: Anaerolinea sp. (assembly GCA_013822275.1). GTDB lineage: Bacteria > Chloroflexota > Dehalococcoidia > Tepidiformales > Tepidiformaceae > PNKC01. The sequence continues at coordinate 37,743 of PNKC01000015.1, forward strand.
CCTCGTGAGTTCGTGAGCCAGGCACACCTCGTAGACATGCTCAAGAAGTCCCGGGCCAAGGCCGGTGTGCACATCGTAGGCCGCCTGGACGATGTCCTTCCCTATTGCTTCTTCTCGTTCAGACAGAGGCAGGTAGCTGCGCGCGACACGTTTCGAGGGTCGATATCCTTCTGCCATCGTGCCGAACCTCCATACCTGAGCCTGCGGCGGAATCCTACTCCAAATCCTTCGTGCAACTTCCTGCCTTTGCGGCTTCGTGTCCCGGACAAACCGCGACGTGCTTCTCGCCAGTGAGGCGTTCTGGGCGGCACAATCGCTGGGATGGACCCCGTTGCGGCGCTCAAGCGCATCGCCTTCTTGCTGGAACGCGCCGATGAACCCACCTACCGGGTGCGCGCCTTTCGCAATGCCGCCGCCGTGCTGGACGAAGCCGGCCCTGCCCGCGTGGAGGACCTTGCCCGCCGCGGCTCGCTGCGCGACTTGCACGGCGTTGGCGAAGTAACAGCGAAAGTCGTCAGCGAAGCCCTTGCCGGGCAGGTCCCCGGCTACCTGGTGAAGCTGGAGGACGACGCTGCGTCCACGCCTCTGCCAGGCGGTGGCGAAGCGATCCTCGCGGCGCTGCGCGGCGACTGCCACGTCCACTCCGACTGGTCCGATGGTGGCAGCCCCATCCGCGAGATGGCCGAGGCAGCCCGCGAACTCGGCCACGACTACATTGTCCTCTCCGACCACTCGCCCCGGCTCACCGTCGCCCGCGGGCTCACGGCGGCGCGCCTGAAGGAACAGCTCGGCGTGGTGGCCGCGCTCAACGACGAATTCGCCCCTTTCCGCATCCTCACCGGGGTCGAATGCGACATCCTGGATGACGGCTCACTGGACCAGGAGGAGGAGCTGTTGGCGCAGGTCGACCTCGTCGTCGCCAGCGTCCACAGCAAGCTGCGGATGCCTTCCAGCGAGATGACGCCGCGCATGGTCGCGGCAATCGCGAACTCCCATATGGACATCCTCGGCCACTGCACCGGACGCATGAAAGCGGGGAAGAAGGACCGGCCGGAATCGGAATTCAACGCCGAGATCGTGTTCGCGGCCTGCCGCCACCTGGGCAAGGCGGTGGAGATTAACTGTCGCCCTGAGCGGCTGGACCCGCCCCGCAGGCTCATCACGCTCGCCCTTGAGATGGGTTGCGACTTCGCAATCGACAGCGACGCCCATGCGCCGGGCCAGCTTGCCTGGTTGCCGTATGGCGCCAGCCGGGCGGCGGAGTGTGGGGTGCCGGTTGAGCGCATCGTCAACACGAAAGCCGCCCGGGACCTGGTGGTCTGGGCGGCTTCGCACGACAGAGAGGGCTGAAGAAAGGCGGTCCGGCTCACTCCGTCATTCGAAGCGTGCGCGTTACAAACTGGGACGGCGGCTGGCTGTTGCCGCCGGTTTCGCCGCCAGCCGTAATAGTACCGGCCGGGAGGAGGATGCCTTTCCACGGTTGGCTGGGGTTGCCGGCTGAGGTGACTTTCACCGCCGCCCAGGACGCGATCGTGAATTCGATAGTCCCGCAGTTGCCGGTGCACTTCGCCTTCGTGATGATGGGCAGGATGATGACGGAACCGACGGGCGGCGCGTCGATGTTGCCGTTGCCACCGTGCGAAAACGTCTGCCAGGCATTGGGGTCCACCTGGTGGACATCTCCGCCGCCATTGAAGCTGCCCTTGAACTTGTTGCTCGGGTTGTTGCCGCTGCTCAGCTGGTAGTTCGGGCCCGTGACCTTGTTGTCCGCGTCCCAGTTGTTCGAACGAAAAACAACCTCCTGGCCCTCGCAGACGCTGAGGCCGCCGCATGACTGGGGGTTGCCGGTCCGTTGGCCGCCCCACACGGTGAACGGCGTCGCGCCGCCAGGCTCAAACCGGTACCCGGTAACGGCCTGTGCCTGGACGGTCGCGCGGGCCGATGGGTCCGCCCCACTGAGGCCGATGAACTTCAGAAAGGAGTACTCGACGTGCCGCGCCGCAACGACGGTGATGGAGGTGTTCGTCTGGTTGAAACTGACGGTGGAGATGGTCTCCGCGCCGCCGTTGTTCGTGGTATAGGCCTGCGCCGCGTTCGTCGCTGCGGTGGTGGAGGGGAGGTCCTGCGCGCCAGCGAGGGCCGCCGCGTCCGCGACCTTCTGGAGGTCGGTCCGCGTGTACACGACGCGGCCGATATCCACGGAAAGGCCAACGAGGGCGAGGAAGACCACCAGGCCTCCCGCGAACAGGGCAAGGACCTGGCCCCGTTCCTGGCTGACTTTCGTGGAGAGTGCGTCCGCGGCGTTCATCTGGGTATCCCCCGTTCTGTTACTGGAAAGAGTACGAAGTTGCGCGCTGGTGGACTACGGTTGCGCGGTCGTTTCTGGGTGATAGTGTAGTGACAATCTTCGCGTTCCTGTTCACTTTCGCAGGCCGCAACTCGCGACACTCGTTAGAGTACTGTTAGAGTTCCACATTCAGCCTGTGTCAAACACTGCCGTCCACCGCTGTAACCCGTAACGCGACTCCGTCCGCACTGCTGGAGGCAGGCGAAGTGCGGTGCGGGCCGCGCGCAACAACGAGGGGGCTCCTTGCGAAGCCCCCCTTGAAGTTCATGAATGGCCGGCGGCTACTCTTCCTCGTACGAGGCGATGCCACCAAGCCCACGCCGCGGAGGAGGCGGAGGTGGAGGCGCGCCGCCTTCACTTGGTCCCGCGTCCGTGCGGCGCGTCCATCCGCGGCTGGCGCCGCCGAGCGGGGTGCCACCGCCACGGCCGCCGGCGAAGCCACCTTCGCGCTGGCCTCCGCCGCCGCCACCACCGCGCTGGCCTCCGCCGAAGCCGCCGCGCTGGCCTCCGCCGCCGCCACGGCCGCCGAAGCCACCACGGTCACCGCCGCGATCACCGCCACGGTCGCGGCCACCGCCGCCGCCGAAGCCGCTGCCCCGCTGGCCGCCGCCGCGAGGGCCGCCGCGGTCACCGCGAGGGGGGCCACCCCGGCCACGGTCGCCGCCACCACCACCAGGAGGAGGCGTGGGCGCTTCTTCGCCGAGCAGGACCGCCCGGCGCGAGAGGTTGATGCGGCCAAGGTTGTCGATCTCCGTGACCATCACGGTCACTTCGTCGCCAACGTCCACTTCGTCCTCAACCCGCTCGATGTGCTCTTCGCCAAGCTGGGAGATGTGGACAAGGCCTTCCTTGCCGGGGAGGATTTCGACGAAGGCGCCGAAGTTGAGGAGGCGGGTTACCTTGCCGGTGTACACCTCGCCTATTTTCACTTCCTTGGTGAGGCCTTCGATCATGGCGATCGCCTTGCGGGCGACCGTTTCGTTGATCCCACCGACAAAGACGGTGCCGTCCTCTTCGATGTCGATCGTCGCGCCGCCGGCTTCTTCCTGGATCTTGCGGATCATCTTGCCGCCGGGGCCGATGACCGTGCCGATCAACTCAGGGTTGATCTGGATGCGGTACATCTTCGGCGCGTAGTCCGAAACCTCTTCGCGCGGGGCGGGAAGGACCTCGAGCATGCTGTCGAGGATGTAGTCGCGGGCGACCTTGGCCTGGAGGAGTGCCGTCCTGAGCAATTCGTGGGAGAGGCCGCCGCTCTTGTTGTCGAGCTGTAGCGCCGTGATGCCGTCACGCGTCCCGGCGACCTTGAAGTCCATGTCGCCCATGAAGTCTTCCTGGCCGGCGATGTCGGTGAGCACCTTGTACTCGCCGTTTTCGCCGCTGATCAGGCCCATCGCGATACCTGCGACGGGGGATGAGATCGGGACGCCCGCGTCCATGAGGGCGAGGGTGCTTCCGCAAACGCTGGCCATGGAGCTGGAGCCGTTCGACATCATCGTCTCGCTGACGACGCGGATCGCGTAGGGGAACTCGTCCGTGGTCGGGAGCACCGGCTCAAGGGCCCGTTCGGCGAGGGCGCCGTGGCCGATTTCACGCCGGCCAGGCCCGCGCATCGGCCGGACTTCACCCACGGAATAGGGTGGGAAGTTGTACTGATGCATGTAGCGCTTGGACTCATCCGGGGAAAGCGTGTCCAGCTTCTGGGCCATGCTGATGCCGCCGAGGGTGGCAACGCTGAGCACCTGGGTTTCGCCTCGCTGGAAGAGCCCCGTGCCGTGGGTGCGCGGGAGCACGCCGACGTGGATGGAGAGCTCGCGCACCTGGGTGGTTTCGCGGCCGTCCGCCCGCTTGCCGGTCTCAAGGATCTGCTTGCGCATCGCCTTCTTGATGACACTCTGCAAGGCGTCGCGGATTTCGCTCGCCTTGTATTCCTCGCCGAACTTCTCCTTCAGTTCCTCGGTGATCGCCTTGTTGGCGTCACTGCGCTCGCTGGTGGCGTTGGCGATCAGTTCGGGGATGCGGTCCTGGAGGTACTCGCTCACCTTCGCGGTCACCTCCGCGTTGTCGGGAGCGGGGACAAAGGCCTTCTTGACCGGCGCGGCGACCCGCGCGATCTCCTCCTGGAGGGCGATGATGAGCCTGTTCGCTTCCTGGGCGACTTCGACGGCTTCCAGGATGAGGTCTTCGGGAGCTTCTTTCGCGCCCGCTTCGATCATCACAACCGCGTCCCTGGTGCCGGCGACAATGAGGTCCAAGTCGCCCGCCTCGCACTGCTCAAAAGTCGGGTTGATGATGAATTCGCCCTCGATGCGCGTCACGCGGACGCTGCTCACAGGGCCGTCAAAGGGGATGTCACTGATCATCAGGGCGGCGCTGGCGCCGATCGTGATCAGCGTGTCTGGCTGGTTCTCGCGGTCCGCGGAGAGTGTGGTCGCGATGATCTGGACATCCTGGCGGAAGCCCTTTGGGAAGAGGGGCCGCAGGGGGCGGTCCGTCTGGCGCATGGCAAGGATGCCATCGTTGCTCGCGCGGCCTTCGCGGCGAGGGAAGCCACCAGGGATTTTGCCCACGGCGTAGAGGCGTTCTTCGTAGTCAATCGTCAGCGGGAAGAAGTCGAGTCCTTCCCGCGCTTCCGCCATGCAGGCGGTGACGAGGACGACGGTATCGCCGAGGCGGACGGTGACGGCGCCGTTGGCTTGCTGTGCAAGGATGCCGTGCTGAATGGTGAGGGTCTTGCCCCCGATTTCGAGTTCGTAGGTCCTGGGTTCGTTCATGCTCTCTCTGTCTGTCTCTTTACTTCTACATTGCCCTGGTCCGGGTACGCATACCTGCTGTGGCCGTTCACGCCACACGGACTCTGGTGATTCGGCCATCCCGCTGACTGGGGGATGGGGGCAAAGGCTGTGGATTCGGGGGCGGTTGCTGATCCTCTAGAACGCAGAACGGCCCCCGCTACTTGCGGAGGCCGAGCCGTGCGATCAGTTCGCGATACCGGTTCACGTCGCGGTTATTGAGGTAGCGGAGCTGCCGGCGCCGCTGGCCAACAAGCTTGAGAAGGCCACGACGGGTGTGGTAGTCGTGCTTGTTCGCCTTCAGGTGCGTGGTGAGGTACTTAATCCGCTCCGTCAGGATGGCTACCTGGACTTCAGGCGATCCCGTATCCTGCGTGTGGACGGCGTACGACTTGATCAGTTCGTTCTTGTTCTCTTGGGTCAGCAACCTTCTCTTGGTTCTTCCTTTGCCTTACGTGTGAACACCAAGCAAAGTAACACACAGCATGACTGGCGGCAATTTCGGCTCCACCCCCGCGCTCATCTTGCTCTCTGGCCTGCCGGGGGCGGGCAAGACGACGTTCGCCCATGCCCTCGCCGAAGTGCTCGACTTCGAGCACGTTGAGAGCGACGCCGTCCGCCGCGGGCTGGCTCCCCGGCCAGCCTACACGCCGGCGGAGAACGGCCTGGTCTTCGAAACGGTTGAAGCCCGGGCGCGGGCCGCCCTGGAAGCTGGCCGCCACGCCCTGGTGGACGCAACCAACCTCTCCAACCGCGACCGGCGGCGCTTCGTGCGCCTCGCCCGGCGGCTGGATGCCACCCTCGTCCCGGTGCGCCTGACGGCTCCGGAAGCGACCATCCGAGACCGGCTGGCAAACCCGCGTGAGGGCTTCTCACAGGCGAACTTGGCGATCTACGAAGCGATGCGGGACCGCGTCCAGCAGCTTGCCGCACCGGTTGTGGTAGTCGATACCCGCTTCTCCCTCCAGCCTGCGATCGACCTCGTCCTCCGCCTGATCAACGATGAGGAGACGTGAACGAGAACCGGCCCTTCCTCGTCGTCCGGGCCCGCCCAAAGCCAGAAGCCCGCGAGCGGTTTGAACGGTGGTTCAGGCAGGTCCACCTCCGGGACATCGGCCGCATCCCCGGCTTCGTACGCATCCGCGCCGGCTTCACCCCGGCCGGTACGGCGCTCGGCATCTACGACTTCGAGAGCAACGACGTGGTGCAGACCACGCTCGCGAGCAGCGAAGCTGCCTACGCCCGCGGCACCTGGGAGCAGTGGGCGCCGGAACTGGAAGAGCTGCTGATCGAGATCTTCGCGCCGTTGTTCCCGCTGCCGATCTACGAGTCAGTCTGTTAGGGTTGGCGCCACGATGAACTGCCCATCCTGTCGCGGTCACATGGTCGAGGCCGTCTTCGATGTCGCGGAGCTTTTCAACGGTGAGCCAGTCGTCTTTCGGGGCGTGCGCGGACTGCGATGCAGCCAGTGTGGGGAGACCGAAATTTCGGCCGACGTTGCCCTCGAAATCGAGGACCTGCTGCTGGAAGGACCCCCAGCGGGCGAAGAGCGCGCCCGTGTCTACGTCCTCCACTCAGCCGCCTGAGGCACTGGCCGCGGTCCGGCGAACCGAGAACTCAGAACTCAGAACTCAGAACTCAGAACTCAGAACTCGCCTCTACCCCACTCCGAACAGGCTGAACATCTCCGGGTACTTCTTCAGGCTTGCGCCGCCATCAATGTAGAGCGTCTGTCCGGTCATGAGCGACGACGCATCGGAGGCCAGGTAGAGCGCCAGGCCGGCCACGTCTTCTGGTTCGCCCGCGCGGCCCAGCGGCGCCTCGTGGATGAAGGCTTCTTCCACGCCGGGCACGGCGGTCATCCCGGCGCTCAGCGGGGTGTGGATAAGACCCGGCCCGATGGCGTTCACCCGCACCCGGTGACGCCCAAGTTCCAGCGCGCCGACCTTCGTCAGCATTGCCACGCCAGCCTTGGCCGAGCAGTAGGCCGCAAAGCCCTCGGTCGCCTGGATGGCGTTCAGGCTGGCGATGTTGATGATGCTCCCACCCTGGCCCTGCTCGATCAGCCGCTTCGCTTCGTGCTTCATGCAGAGGAACACGCCCGTGAGGGTGATGCCGATGACCCGGTCCCACTCGGCAAGCGGGTAGTCCTGGATGGGCGAGAACCCGCCTGTCCCGGCGTTGTTCACGGCGATGTCCAGCCGCCCGAAGCGCCGGAACGCCTGCCCCACCATCCGTTCGACGGCGGCTTCATCGCGCACATCAATGGCGGCTCCGTCGACGTAGTTGTGGCCGAGCTTGCCGATCAACTCGCCCAGGCCGTCCGCATTCAGGTCACCGGCGATGACGCGCGCGCCGTGGTCAACGAACGTCTCCACGATAGCCTTGCCAATGCCCGACGCGCCGCCGGTGACAACGGCAACCTTCCCCTCAAGCTGGCTCACTGAATTCCCTTTCGAACCACCAAGACACCAAGCTCTTGTCTTGGTGGTTCGTTCTTAGAGGTTTGCGCGGTAGAAGGCGAGCGTTTTGTTCCAGGCGTCGGCGGCGGCTTCCGCGTTGTAGCTGCCGTCCGTGTGCTCGTCGTTGAAGAAGGCGTGATGCGTGTTCGGGTAGGTGATGAACTCGTGTTTCTTTCCGCGCTCGGTGAGCGCCTTGTCGTAGCCAGGGACGTTTGGGTTCACGAACGCGTCGTCGCTGGCCCAGATGCCAAGGACCGGGGCCGTCAGGCCGTCCCAGTTGTACGTCACGGCCGGGTGACCGCCGTAGAAATCGACGCATGCACCGACAGCGGGGCCGTTGTTGCAGGCCGCGAAGAGGCTAAGTGCGCCGCCCATGCAGAACCCGACCGTCCCCACGGGCGCACCGGTGAGGTCCTTCAGGTAATTGATCGCGCCCTGAAGGTCTTTCGCGGCCTGTCCGATGTTGAGCGCCATCAGCATCTTGCCAGCTTCGTCCGGTTCCGCGGTCACCTTGCCGTGGTACATGTCCGGCGCGAGGGCGACGAAGCCTTCGGCGGCGAAGCGGTCGGCGATGCCCTTGATGTTGCCGTTGAGTCCCCACCACTCCTGGATGACGATGACACCCTTGCCGCTGCCGCTGGCGGGTTTGGCCAGGTAACCGGAGGCGGTACCGCCGTTGGATGCAAACGAAACTACTTCACCCATTGTTCAACTCCCCATGCCGGCGCCAGGCGCCGAGTTGCTGTGGGGCAGTAGCCTACCCGGTGGCGGGTGCGAGTCAAGCAGCAGAACTCAACCGTTGAGGGCTGGTCAGTCCGCCGCGTTGAGCAGGGCGCGCAGCGGCTCGAAGAGCGCCTGGTTCGTGGCGATGACCGCAGGTGGTGCAAGGCGCTCCGCCCAGCCGGTCACGCCCCCCGCCTCGCCGACGATGAGCAAACCGGCCGCCATGTCCCAAACGTTCAGTCCCTGTTCGAAATAAGCGTCGAGATGGCCGGCCGCCACCCAGCAGAGATCGAGCGCCGCGGAACCGCTCCGGCGGATATCGCGCACACGCGGCAGCACTCGCGCGACGAGCGCCGCTTGCGCCGCCCGTCGCGCCGGGTCGTAGCCAAAGCCAGTGCCGGTGAGGGCGTGGCCGAGCCGTGACTCGTGCGTCACGTGAATCCGATGCCCATCGCGGAAGGCGCCCTTGCCCCGGGCCGCCGAGTAGAGCAACGCGTGGGCAGCGTCGTACACCGCCCCGGCGACCACCTCGCCCTCCGCTTCCGCAGCGATGGACACTGAGTACGCGGGGTAGCCGTAGATGTAACTGGTCGTGCCGTCCAGGGGGTCGATTATCCAGCGGACGCCGCTCTGGCTGGGCCGATCCGTGCCCTCTTCGCCGAGGACACCGTCGTCCGGCCGGGCAGCGAGCAGGCGGTTGACGATCATCCGCTCGGCGGCGTGATCGACTTCGGTGACCATGTCCGTGGACGTGGACTTGCTGTCGACGAGCTCACGCACGACCGCGGCGCGTCCGCGGATGAAGCTGCCGGCCTCCGCCGCGGCTTCGCAGGCCAGCGGAAGGAGGTCCGAGGACAACGCGTTCGCCATTTCGCGACTCTACCAAGCCGCGGGAAGACACGCCCGCCAGGTGGGAGACGCTGGCCGACCGGGCGCGGAAGCGCCTGGGATTTGCGGCCCCTCCAATCCGCACCGGCGGGGCTTGCGCGGCTGTTGATAATACAGGGACACGAATCGCATTCGACCTTGCCGCGCCCGGTCGCCAATCGAGGTCATGATTCCGCGGAGCTCATCCGGTGAGTGAAAGCCAGCAACACCAGCCATCCGGGATTGTCACTTTCGTGTTCTCCGACATCGAGGGCTCGACCCGCCTGCTGAAGCGGCTTGGCGACGGCTACCCGGATGTCCTGGAGCGCCAAAGGGCGCTGCTCCGTGCGGCGTGGCGGGCGTGCGGCGGCTACGAGGTCGACACGGAAGGTGACTCCTTCTTCGTGGCCTTTCCCAGCGCGAGCGATGCAGTCCGCGCCTGCGCGGAGGGCCAGCGCCTGCTCGGGGCGGAACCATGGCCCACGGGCGGCGTTGTGCGCGTGCGCATGGGCGTCCACAGCGGCGCCGCGACAATCCGCAACGGCGACTACGTTGCCCTCGCCATCCACCAGGCGAAGCGCGTCCAGGACGCAGCCCACGGGGGACAGGTGCTGATCTCCGAGGACGCGGCAGCCGGGTGCGAGGCCGTTCCCGGGCTCAGTTTCCTCCCCGCGGGCCGCTTCCACCTGCGGGACTTCGATCAACCCGTCCGGCTTCTTCAGTTGGCGGGGCCCGGCCTCGAAACTGCCTTCCCCGCTGTCCGCGCGCTCCCGGCGGAGGGCCACAACCTCGTGCGCCCCCAGAACCCATTCGTCGACCGCGAGACCGAGTTCGCGACCCTGCGGACGGCGGTCCGGCCAGGGCGGCTTGTGACCGTCGTTGGACCGGGCGGCGTGGGCAAGACCCGGTTGGCAACCGAGGCCGGCATCGAGCTCGCGGGGGACTGGGCCGACGGCGTGTGGTCGGTCGATCTCGCGAAGGTGGACAACGCAAACCTCGTACCAGACGCGATCGCGGCTGCCGTGGGCGCGGGCAGCGGCGAGCCCAGCCGCTGGGAGGACCTGCTCAGCTACATGGCGTCCCGGAACGCCCTCCTGATCCTGGACAGCGTCGAGGCCCACGTCGACCTGTGCGCCCAGCTCCTCCCGCGGCTCCTCCAGCGATGCGCCAGCGTCGGCGCGCTGGCAACGAGCCGCGAGCCGCTGCATGTTGCCGGTGAAGACATCGTTGCCGTCGGCCCCCTGGCCGTCCCTTCGGAAGCGGCCACCCCGGACGACGCGCAACGGTGCGCATCGGTGCAGCTCTTCGTCGATCGCGCGGCTGCGGCGCGTCCCGGATTCGAACTGGGCCCCGGCACGCTTGAGGCGATCGCCGGCAGTTGCCGGCGTCTCGACGGCCTTCCGCTGGCGATCGAGATCGCAGCCGCCCGGACCGCGGTATTGAACCCGTCAGCCATCCTTTCCGGGCTCGACGACATGCACCACCTCCTGCGCAGCTCGGACCGGTCCCTTCCCGAGCGCCAGCGGACGATGCAGGCGCTGCTCGATTGGAGTTACCGTCTGCTCACGGCAGACGAGCAGGCTGCCCTTCGGCGCCTCTCCGTTTTCGGCGGAGGCTTCTCCATCGCTACCGCCTCGGCGGCTGTCGGCGACGGACAGCTCCCCGCCGACGATGTGCCCGAACTGGTGTGGTCGCTTGTGGACCATTCGCTACTCGTCGCGGACCTCACCGCGAACGCCACGCGCTACCGCTTCCTGGAACCTGTGCGCCAGTACAGCCGGCGCCTGCTCAACGATGCGTTCGAGACCGGGGCGGTGGCTCATCGGCTTGGCGGGTGGTACCTCGGACACCTCGGCCCGTGGCGCGCCACGGACCGTGCCTGGATGGGCGACGTGCATCTCGAGCTGGACAACCTGCGCTCGCTCATCCCACTCCTCGCGCCGGACGAGGCTGAACACGCTCAGCAGCTTGCCTGTCTGCTTGGCCGGTATTTCGACGCGACAAACTCGTACCGGGCGGGGATCGACGAGCTCAGCCGGTTCGCCGCGGAACTCCTGGCCGAAACACCAGGCCGGGTGGCCCTCCTCACCCAACTCGCCCAGCTCCACCTCCGCATCGGCGAGGTGGATACGGCGAGGACAATGCTCGCCGAGGCTAACGAATTGAGCGTCCGCGTTGGCCGCGCCCCGTGGGATGACGAGGGCCTGGCGAGGGCCATGGGAGAAGCAGCGATGCGCGCTGGCGATTGGCCGGCCGCCGCGTTAATCGCCGAGCAGGCGCTCGCGGCGGAGCTTTCGCCGCGCGCCCGCGCCCGGATGTGGAACCTCCTCGGCCTTTCCAGGGCCGCCGAAGGCGACCTCCCGGGAGCACTCGCCGCATTCGAACAGGAGCTTGCCGGATACCGGGCTGCCGGTGACGAAGTGTTCCTCGCGGGAGCAGAGGGGAACGTCGCCGAGGCTGGCCTCCGGCTCGGCGACACCGGCACCGCGGCCCGTCACCAGCACTCCTGCCTCGAGCTGGCGATAGCCCTTGGCCAGACCACGCTGGTCGCCTATTCGCTCATCGTCGCAGCGCAGCTGGCCGCCGCGAGGGATGACGTGGAAACCGCGGTCCGTCTCCACGCGAAGGCGACCGCGATGTTAGATGAGACCGGGCAGCGCCTTTACGACGTGGATGTGCGTGCCGGTGAACAGCTTCTCCGCGACTGTCGACGCCACCTGGACGACCGGGAGTTCCAGGATGCTGTGGACGCCGGAATCGCGCTTGACGAACCCGCGAGCATCCGCCTCGCCGAGAAGGTGTTTTCGACGGCGGGCCGCTTGCCCGTCGAACGAGGCGCGATTGTATGACAAATCGTTAGGAATTTGGTATAGCGTAGTGCACATTTCGAAACGTAGGAGATGGTCATGGCCCTACACATCGCCCAGCTAGAGTGGTACCCGGATCTCGCCTTTAGCAACGCTCACGGCGTGACATTTGCCTACAAGCGGAATCAAGTCATCGTCACGGCCGAAGCTGTGGCCAACCTCGACCGGTTCCTCGAGGACGATCAGTGGGATATTGCGGATCGTACGCGCGGCCGCGACCGCGACCGCGCGGAACACGCGCAGGCGGAACTTGATCGCGGGGAAGGTGACCACGCGCCAGACTACCTGATCGGGCTTCGCGGTGTTGAGGTGCTCCCACTGGTTACGGCGCTGAGGGCGACTGGCCTCAGCGCGGAACCGAACTATGCGATGTTCGCCCAGGGATACCCGCGAAAGCCGCACGTGGGCGCAGCAGCGGTAGCGAAAGGAGCAACCCCTGGCGCCTTTCAGCCGGGCCCGTTTTACGGGAGCCCGTTTTACGGGAGCCCCTTCTATGGGAGCCCCTTCTACGGGAGCCCCTTCTACGGGAGCCCTTCCTACGACAATCCCTCTCAAGCCAGCTTGGGATGCGTACCGATGTGCGTGGCACCGGTGCCAGTGGCGTGGGTGTGTTTCCCGCCGCCCCCGCCACCGTGTCCGACCCATCCGTGCCTCTGCCTGAAGTGCCTCCCGACCAAGCCCGACGCGCGCGCGAAGTTAGGGGAATCTGGCTGCGGTCGCGATCGGACGCCTCTCGGAAGCGGGGCTGAGTCCGTCCCCGACCCCATGCTGCCACGGTTCAAGGGCACCCGCGGCGGGGCAACGATCATCGTGCTGGACACGGGCCTGGCGGTGAAGCGCCATCTGCCGTCCTACCTTGGCGACCTCGACGCCGGCACCCCCAAGGGCGACCGTGACCTCCCCAGCGAAGATGGCGATCAGTATCTTGACCCCTTCGCCGGCCATGGGACGTTCGTCGCGGGCGTGGTCGAACAGCGCGCGCCCGGAAGGAACCTCAGGGTTGGCCGGGTCCTGAATACCGTTGGAGTGACCTATGAATGGTCGTTGATCCAGAAGCTCGACAGCTTGCTTGCTGGCAACCTCGACAAGGACACGATCATCAACCTGTCGTTCAGTGGCTTCGCCCCGACGGAGATGGAGTTCCTCCAGGAGACGATGAAAGAGGTGCAAGCGCAGCAGGTCGTGGTGGTTGCGGCGGCGGGCAACGAGGGAGTCGACGCGCCCGCCTACCCTGCAGCGCTCCCCGGTGTAGTGGGTGTCGGAGCACTCGAAACAGGTGACACGCCCGCGGAGTTCACCAACCACGGCGACTGGGTGCGTGCATGTGCTCCGGGAGTGGACATCGTTAGCTGCTTCTTCAACAACTTCAATGGACCGTCGCCTCCCGCGAACGGGGTGGACCCGGATAAGTTAACCGGATGGGCGCGGTGGAGTGGGACGTCCTTCGCCGCGCCAGCAGTTGCGGCCGCTCTCGCGAACGAGATGGCCGCCTCCGGGTGCAGCGCAGCCGAAGCGGTAGTCAAGCGAGTGGACGCTTCAGGGCTCCCCACGGTGCCGGGACTCGGCACGCGGGTCAAGCTGGACTGATTCCCACGGCGTGAGGTGGGTGCCCGCTTACCCCCGCGCGCCCTTGCTTGCGCCCGTGATCTCCGCCATCAGTTCGACCGCCTGGTCGTCGCCGTTGATGGTGAGGCCGGTGGCGATGCTGTCCTCCCAGGCGCGGTAGCGTTCGCGGATGCGGGCTGGCGAGCCGACCAGTGAACCGTCGTCGCAGAACTCATCTGGCACAGCTTCGA